>JAYTUF010000632.1:0-5072 GCA_043744755.1 Anatilimnocola sp. | reverse complement strand
CTGGTTGCCTATCTGGCCGGCCGACTACTCGGTTACGGCGACTCGACCAACCAGACACCGGTAGAGCGGAACATGTTCGCTGCGCTCCGCTGGATTTGGACCATCGGCTGCGTGCTGTTTGTCACGCACGTTGCCTGCGCCTTTCAGTTCACGCATCACTGGAGCCATACGCATGCCTGGGACCACACGGCCGCGGAAACACAGCGGATGCTGGGCTTTTCGTTCGGCAACGGGATCTATTTCAGCTACCTGTTTTTGCTGCTGTGGGTCACGGATGTCGCCTGCCTGTGGCTGGCGGTGCAGCGGCCTGGGTGGGTTCTCGCGCCCGTTTATTTGTTCCTGTTTTTCATTGCGTTAAATGGCGCGATTGTGTTTGAAGAAGGGCCGACGAGACCGGTGGGCATCGTGATCTTGGTCGCCCTGGCACCGGTGCTGGGCTGGTTCGCCTGGAGGCAGTCGCGCGTTCGGTTTGGTTCCAAAACGGACAACGGCCGGGTGTCGGCCGAGGTGGAAGCATGACGGTTTCATCGCGCCGCATTGCCTATCTCACTTCCGGCGCCGCGGGGATGTTCTGCGGCAGTTGCTTGAACGACAATGCGCTCGCGCGGGAGTTGATCGCGCTCGGGCACGATGTGCAACTGGTGCCGCTGTATACGCCGATCCGCACCGACGACCAGGATGTGAGCCTCAATCAGGTTTTCTTTGGCGGCATCAATGTTTACTTGCAGCAGAAGACGGCCCTCTTCCGCTGGTTGCCCCGTTGGCTCGATCGTTGGATCGATCGCCCGTGGCTGATTGACCTGGCAACCCGCTTCGGCGGCAAGCTCGATTACAGCAAACTGGGCGGCCTGGCAGTCTCGATGCTCCGCGGCGAGCAGGGTTTTCAGAGCAAGGAAGTTGAGCGCCTGATTGATTGGCTCGCGGGTGAAGCTCAGCCCGAAGTGGTCATCTTCAGCAACGTGTTGACGGCGGGCTGCGTGCGCGAGTTGAAACGACGGCTGCCAGTCAAGGTCTTTGTCATGCTGCAAGGGGACGACATCTTCTTGCGCGAGCTCAAGCCCAACGATCTGCAACAAGCGCTCGTCGAGATTCACCGGTTGAGTGAACATGTCGATGGCTTTCTCGCGCATAGCATTTACTACGCCGATGCCATGTCGCAATTCCTGGGCATTGAACGCAGCAAGATTCACTTACTGCCGCTGGGCGTGCCTGGGCAAGACTTTGTTCGTGCGAGTGAACTTGCCGAAGTAAGATCTCCACGACCACTCACGGTCGGTTATCTCGCGCGACTGGCTCCCGAGAAAGGCTTGCATGTGCTGGCCGAAGCATGGACCAGGCTGCGGAGGCTGCCAGGGACGGAGCAGACGCAGCTCAAAATCGCCGGCTGGATGGGGGCGCAGAATCGGGAATATGCTAACTCAATCTTTCAGCAACTCGACAAGCGGGGCCTGCAGGGTGAATACGAATACCTGGGCGAAGTTGATCGCGCGGGCAAGCTCGCGCTGCTGCATTCGATCGATGTCCTGTCCGTTCCCACGACCTATCAGGAACCGAAAGGGCTATTTGTCTTGGAAGCTTTGGCGGCCGGCGTGCCCGTCGTGCAACCTGCACATGGAGCGTTTCCCGAAATGCTGGAGGAACTGGGCGGCGGCCTGTTGCATCGTCCCGAAGATTCCATCCATCTTGCCCAGCGGTTGCACGAACTGCTGACGAACCCCGCGCTGCGACGAGACCTACGCGAACGTGGCCAAGCGGCGGTGCTGCAACATCGGACTAATCGCGTCGCAGCCGAGGCGCTACTGAAGATCATCGAGCAGGTGGCTCCTGCTGCGTCTTCGGCTGAAAATGGGGCAACTGCAGATCAGCCTGCCCCAGAAACTAGTGCGGTCGAGAGGGTTTGAACCTCCACGCCATTGCTGGCGCCAGCCCCTCAAGCTGGTGCGTCTGCCAATTCCGCCACGACCGCGGGAAGGTTTAGTTTAGGTGAAAGGTTGTGAACGTCAAGGGAAGGAGTGGGGAGTCGGGAGTCGCACCTCCCGACTCCCCACTCGACCGCGTATAATCGCCTTGTTGTTAAACCTTCCGCCGAGAGCCGCAATGAGCCGACGTAGTCGCGCGCGAGAAGTCGTGCTGCAAGTGTTGTTTGAAGACGATCTGAACCCGGAGCGGAAAACGCTGCAGGCCGACGACTTCATGCGCAATCGGCTGAATCAGGATCAGGAGCTGCTCGACTTCGCCCGCCGCCTGGTGGCAGGGGTGCGGAAGCATCGAACGGAACTCGATGAACTGCTTAAGCAAACGGCGGACAACTGGAGCCTCGAGCGGATGGCGGTAATCGACCGCAACATCTTGCGCTTAGGCGCTTATGAAATGCTACATGGCGATACCCCAGAGAAGGTCGCGATCAACGAAGCGGTCGAACTGGCCAAGCGATTCGGCGCCAAGCAATCGCCCCACTTTGTGAACGGCATTCTCGATCGGTTTGTAAAGGTCCGCCGTGAATCGGCGCCCGAACAGAAACCTGAATGATTCAACTAGATGGGTGCAGCCGGCATGGGACTGTTCGATTATTTCAAAAAGAAGCCTGAAGAACGCGCGTTGCCCGCTGCGCTGACTCCCCCAATGTCAGCGCCGAAAAAGCCGAGTGCCGATAAATCGCCTGAACCGGCCGAGCCGCAGGGGATTTTTGGCAGGCTGCAATCGGCGCTGAAGAAGACGCATGACATTCTCAACACCGATATTCGCGATTTGTTCAAGCGCGAAGGCCGGCTGGTTGACGACGAGTTTTTGACGGAGTTGTTCGCGGCCCTCGTGAAGACGGATATGGGTGTCGGTCCCGCGAGCAAGCTGCGGGACAGGGTGAAGACCGATTTCCGCGGCCGGGTGGTCCACATGAGCGAGGTGCTGGCGGCGGTCAAGCAGGAGCTGCGCGGGTTGCTCGATCAGCCTGGGCAGCAGCAGGAGATTCAGTTCGCTGCCAGCGGGCCGACGGTGATCCTGGTCGTTGGTGTCAATGGATCCGGCAAAACCACCACCATCGCCAAGCTTTGCCAGCGGTTCCGCGAGGCGGGTAAGAAAGTCGTGCTCGGCGCCGGAGATACATTTCGCGCGGCGGCGGTGGAGCAGTTGACGATCTGGGCGGACCGGCTGGGAGCGGAGATTCTCAAGGGAGAACCCGGCGCGGATCCCGCCAGCGTCGCCCATCGCGCGGTGGCGAAGGCGGTGGAACTGAATGCGGACATCTGTATTGTCGATACCGCGGGCCGCTTGCAGACCCAGTCGAACCTGATGCAGCAGCTTGAGAAGATTCACCGGGTGATGAGCAAGCTCATTCCCGATGCTCCGCATGAGGTGCTGCTGATTCTCGATGGCACCGCGGGACAGAACGCCATCAGCCAGGCCCAGGGGTTTTCCGCCGCGGCCAAGTGTACGGGGATCGTGCTGACCAAGCTGGATGGAACCGCCAAGGGGGGCGTAGTCGTGGCGATTCGCGAGAAGTTCGCGATTCCCGTGAAGTTCATCGGCCTGGGGGAAAAGGCGGCGGATTTGGCAGAGTTCGACGCGCCTCAGTTTGTGGAGGCACTGTTTGAGGATCTGGCGTGAGGGTCATTGTTTCAGCCATTTGCGGACCAGCCACTAAGTCCTCGATACCTTCGGAATCGGATTCCTGACGCGGCTTGGGCGTGAGGAGCCATTTGAGGAGCGGCGGTGCGATGAATGTGGTGACAATTACCATCAACGCCACCGCGCTGAACAATTGGTCATCGAACGCTTTGTAATCAAGCCCCTTCTGGGCGAAGATCAAGCCCACTTCTCCGCGCGGAATCATCCCCACGCCGATGACCAGCTTGTTGCCGTGAAACCAGAACGGAGCGTACCCGGACGCAAACTTTCCCACGATGGCCGCTACCACCAGCAGGCCGCCGAGAAGCAGAATCGGTCGGGCGGCGGGATCGAGCGGATTGAACGCTCGGATATCGACGGCGGCTCCCACGGCGACAAAGAAGATGGGGACGAAGAAATGTCCCAATCTAGCGACTCCCTTTTCAATTTGTTCGTGCTGAGGCAATTCGCGGAGCAACAAACCCGCCGCGAACGCACCGATGATCAAGGCCGATCCGGCGCGATCAGCCAGCCAGGCCAATCCGATCGCGAGCAGCAAAGCGAGAATCGTCGGAGTGCCAGGCAACTCCAAATGTTTCAGCAATTCGCCCAACCACGGAATAAGCCACCGACCTAGCAGCAGCGTCACAATCAAGAAACCAAAGGCAATGGCGGTCGTTGTGCCGGCGCTGACCAAGGTTACTTCGGTGCCGGAGGCCATGCCGGAAACGACGGCCAGAATCACCAGGCCGATGATATCGTCGATGATTGCGGCACCTAAGATCACCTGCCCTTCAGGATCTTGCAGGCGACCCAAATCAGACAGCACGCGGGCGGTGATTCCCACGCTCGTGGCCGTCAGGGAGGCGCCGGCAAAGATCGCGACGATATTTCCCAGCCCCAGCGCCCGGCAAACGGCATAGCCAAGCGCAAAGGGCAAAGCGACGCCCACGAGAGCCACGACGGTCGATTCGCCACCGACTTTGAGCAGCTTTTTCAGATCGGTTTCCAAACCAATCTCAAACAGCAAGATGATCACGCCGAGCTCTTTGAGCAGGGTCACCATTTCATCCTTGCCATTGACCCAGCCCAGCATGGAAGACCCCAGCACCACGCCGGCCAGCAACTCGCCGAGGACGGCCGGCTGTCCAATCCGCTGCAGCAGAGCGCCGCCAATCTTCGCGCCGCCGAGGATGATTACCAGCAGGCCGAGAAACTGCAGCAGATGATGATGGTCCACGAAACACCTCGTTTTGATTGGTACGTTGCTTAGGGAACTGCCAAAAACGCGGCCCAGCCATGGGCAGCAACGAGTGCGCACACGCCGATGGCGACCGCGGCGAGAGCGTAATTCCGAAAGTGGTCCCAAGTGGCGGGTTTGCATCGGCCGTTCGTCCTTGGCCGCTGCGAAGTTCAAGCCACCGGGAGACAGGAAGCCCGGCGAGGGCGATTAAATAGGCCACGCTAAA
>JAYTUF010000631.1:0-5076 GCA_043744755.1 Anatilimnocola sp. | reverse complement strand
GGCGAAATGCCATGCTCGGTGTCGCCGGGCGAGTCCTGACTAAGGCCGCGGCGGTCGGTGAGCTGCGTCACCACGATCTGAAACTGCTGCAGATCGAGCGTGTGGATCGTATTTTCCAGAAAGTGATTCGCCCGCGGCTGCTCCCCGGTCAGGAACGACGCCGTGGTTGCCAGCGCGAGTTGTTTTGCATCCGGAGTTCTGCCGAGCGCCGTGATCGGCCGCGGAAAACGGAGCGGAACGCCGCGCAGCTCCCAGTGCTTGCCAATCTCTTTCGCCAGGCGATAGACAGCGTGGCCGCGACGATC
Organism: Anatilimnocola sp.; assembly: GCA_043744755.1. Lineage (GTDB taxonomy): Bacteria > Planctomycetota > Planctomycetia > Pirellulales > Pirellulaceae > Anatilimnocola. Next base: position 4,771 of record JAYTUF010000631.1, on the reverse strand, counting down.
AGTCACAATCAGTTCGTTCGCATCCGTGCCGAATTCCAGCAGATCGGGCGTGAATTCGAGCGGCAGGAAAACCGGTTCGCTCAAATCGGGCAGGGTAAACAGGCGCAGACCGCGCTGAATTCCATCGATGGCTACCGCCAGTTGCTTGCCCTCCGGCGAAATCGCCAGGCGAGTTTGAAACGAGTCTGAGTCGAAGCGAGTCAGCACGCGGCCATCGACTGCATCGATGACCCACAACTGGGGCGTGAAACGATGCGCGACAACAATCCGCCGTCCTTCATCAAACAGCCCGCAATCAGTCGGTCCATCGCCGACGGTAATGCGCTGATGGCCGCCGTCGCGGCGAACAACGATTAATTCGTCGGTCTCTTCGCTCACGGTCGCCGCAATGCCTGCGGCAGGCACTGAGCGTATCTGCCGCGGGTGCGGTTGCGGCTGAACCAGCTTCATCGTGCGTTGATGGGAAGCGCCATCGGCGGTGATCGTGAACTTCAACAATTCGCCGCGTTGCTTCAGCAGTGCGGGATCCGACCGCGGATCAAAGTCGAGCAAATGCACGCCCTGCCCCAATTCGACCGCCGAGAGCACGGGCGATTCCGGCGTCCACCGCACGCTGACTTGCTCTTTGCCTGGCGCGTAAATCAAGAACCGCTGAGGTTCATGCGTGACGAGCAGCGCCGGCGCGATGGAAGGTGTCCATTCGAGCGCCAGCCGATCGGCGACGTTCTCGCGCAGCTCGGCAAGTTCATTCGCGGGATTCAGCCCCGCGACTATCCGCGCTGCCAACACTGCGGGAACTGCAACCAGCAACGTGACCAACAACCAGCGCTGGCCTTTGGTTCCCGCCTGCCACGGGAGCCATGTGGGAAACCAAACCAGCAGGCCATTGACCAGCAGCAGGGCAATGACATAACAGAGCAACGCCACGATCCAGGACGGAATCGAAACCAGCGCCCAGAGCAGCAAGGCAGTCAGAAAAACGAGGCGTTGCGTCGGTGGTTGTTGAGGTTTGATATCCACCGACGACTCCCCGCTTGGAACCGCGGCGATCAGTCCCAATCGCCTGGAATTCCGCGGCCAGAGTCGCCGAGTATAGCACGACACTCGCCGACGGGGACGCCCGAGCAGCAGTCACCCGCGCCTGTTCAGCGCTGGCCTTGATCGTTATTCTGATTCATGCATTCGGCCGTTCGTTATTCATTGCTGGCGTCATTACCAAGTGCCCGAGGAATTCACTCATTTCGATGCTTCCGGCGCCAGTCGCATGGTCGATGTTTCCGCGAAGGAAATCACCCAGCGGACGGCCACGGCCAGCGGCCTCGTGCGGATGCAACCCGCTACGCTGGAACGAATCAAACAAGGGACGCTGAGCAAGGGGAACGTGCTCGAAGTCGCTCGCCTGGCGGGAATCATGGCGGCCAAGCGGACGGCGGAGTGGATTCCGCTCTGTCACACTTTTCCGCTAGAGGGCGTCTCGTTGGCGTTTGAATTTCCCGACGACCGCAGCTTGGCGATCTCTGCTACCGCCAAGGTCACGGGCAAAACGGGCGTCGAAATGGAGGCGTTAGTCGCCGTATCTGCTGCTGCATTAACGGTTTATGATATGTGCAAGGCAATTGATCGCGGTCTCGTGATCGAGCGCATTCAACTCGAAGAGAAGACCGGCGGACGAAGTGGCCATTTTGTGCGTGATGCAGCCGCGGGCGCTGCGGTAATAGGCAAGGAAGCACCGGCAACCCCGCCGGGCAAACCATTATGACGCGGCAGGATGCAGATCCGATGTCTACCTTGACGGCCCCGCTGAACTCGCTTGAAGCGCCGGAACTCGGCACGTTGTCGCCCGCGATGCAAACGCTTTATGCGCCGGTGGCTGCGGAGTTGGCCCAAGTCGAGGCCATCTTTCGCCGCGAGATGCATCACCCTCATCCGTATGTCGATGAGCTTGTCCGCTACGGTTGCCTACTCGGCGGCAAGCGATTGCGCCCAGCGTTGCTGCTTCTCATCGCGAAGGCCGCCGGCAAAGTCACGCCGGAACATCTCACACTGGCCGCCGTCGTGGAAATGGTCCACACCGCCACGCTGGTTCACGACGATGTGCTCGATAATGCCCAGATGCGGCGGCACCTGGCGACCGTCAACGCCCGCTGGGACAACGAAGCCAGCGTACTGCTCGGCGACTATTTGTTCACTCATGCCTTTCATCTGGCCAGCACCATCGACAGCGTCCTCGGCTGCCGGATCATCGGCCACGCGACCAACATCGTCTGCGAAGGGGAGCTGCGGCAAAAAGGAACCCGCGGCCAATTCGATCTGAGCGAAGGCGAGTATCTGCAAGTGATTGAAGCCAAGACCGGAGAACTCACCGCGTGTAGCTGCCGCTTGGGTGCGCAGTTCGCGGGACTTCCGGCGGCGAAGATTGAAGAGCTCGATCGTTATGGCCGCGAACTGGGCATCGCCTTTCAAATTGCCGACGATCTGCTCGATCTATCCGGAGAAGAAGACGCCACGGGCAAGTCGCTCGGCACTGATCTCGAAAAGCAAAAGCCGACGCTGCCCTTGATTCATACTTTGCGAGAAGCCACCGCCACTGATCGTCGTGGATTGCTCGACTTGCTCACTAGCGAACAAGCGACTTCCACGACATTGCAACCATATCTGGATCGCTACGGTGGCCTCGAATACGCCAGGCAACGGGCGCAGGAATTCGCGGCACAAGCGGGCCGCCGGCTGGATTGTTTGCCCCCCTCGCCGTCGAAGGAAGTGCTGCAAATGGTGACAGAGTTTGTGGTGGCGCGCTCGCACTAATCACGCCGCGCGGCGGATGGGGATGCTCTGCTGAGCCCGGTTGCTGAATTCGAACTGCGCATCCCAGGTCCGGTCAAGCGTGACGAGTGCACTTTCAAGATCGACAGCGCGATACTTCGGGTTAGTCAATTCGCGGCCCGTTATCTCGCGACATAAGCCCATCCGCTGCAACTTGGCGAGCGCATCCCTGACTTCAAAATCAACTTGCAGGCCGAGCTTGGTTTGCAGCCAGGCTTCCGCGGCGCGATCGAGTTGCTCGCTGGTCACCGCGGCGAATCCGCTTTGCCGCAACAGCCACCAGGCCAGCACGATCTCGCGAAATTCCTGCTCCTCGGCTTCATCCAGCAGGCGATGGATCACGCCGGCGTTGCTATCGAGATTCTGAAAATACAGGCTGCGCGTCAGATTGAGATGATAGCGATCGCGGGTGTTCAAATACCCATAGAACGACCGCAGGCCATATCCGAATACGCCGCTCAGGAGCGCTAGAAACGCCAACGCGCCATGCACGCTGGCAAATGCTAATGCCGCGGCGCCTTGCAATATTTTGAAGAGCGTGAAGACGATGCCCGAGACCGTGGGGATCCAAATCTTGCCCTGATCGACGAGCGACATCCGCACCTGCGTGCCGGGGAGCAGCATCTCAATATCGGACTTGGGAATATTCTTGAACAGCTTGAGTACCACGGCCGACGGATCGATGGGCTGATTGCTGGCCTTCCCTGCCTTCAGGCGGAACATCAGTGCCAGCCGCTGATAGGTGCAAATCTCGGTTTCCGACCAGCGACCAAATCGGCCCCAGTTGCGAACCGCTTTTTTGCCGATCACGTCGCCGCGAACGTAGATTTCCAATCGCTCGAAAATCTCCAGATTGGCCCGCACTTCCACGCCTAATTCGTTATGGGTCTGCAGCGAGTATTGCAGTTCTTCCGCCGAAAGCCTGCGGAAGTTCGCTCGCTGCAACAGGTCATCGAACCGATCGAACAGCCGCCGGGCATGACCTTCCCGCTGTTCCACCGTCAGCACTTCGCGCGGCTTGGGTTCCGCATCGGGATCGAACGGCGCGTAGGCATCCTTGAGTTCGTCCAGATGCCGATGAAAATCATGATGCAGCGTGGCTTCAATCAATTTGCAGAAATGGGCGAACGCTTCCCGCTCGTGCAATTCCAACGCGGGATCGTTCAGCAGCATCCGCACCAGATCCGACTTGCGAATGGGGATGAAATGTTCGAGGGGCCGCACGGCTTGGTCGTGAGGCAACTCACGCGCAACGGAACTCGGTGCCCGCGACTTGCTCGCAGGTTTTGTAAGGTCGCGCTGGGCTGGATTGAAATCTGATGTCATCTGGCTGCGGAGAATACCGAAATGGCGCATTCGAAGGAAGCCCGACGCATCAGCGAAGGAAGCACTCATTTAGCCGCGTTGCTCGCAACGCGCAAGGCGTTCTAAATCGTAACGTCCAGCGCGTCGCAAGCGAGCGCGGCGAAATGACGTATCCCGCTAACTACTCAGGTAGTTGTGCTAGCAATCGCACCATCTGCAGCGCTGCCTCCGCACACTCTACGCCTTTATTCCCGACATTACCGCCCGAGCGGTGTATCGCCTGTTCCAACGAATTCACCGTTAGCACGCCGAACAACATGGGCACGCCGGTGACGAGCGCGAGCTCGCCCAAGCTGAGGCTCACTTGCCTGTTGATATGTTCGTCGTGCGTCGTCTCGCCGCGGATGACGGCCCCCAGGTTAAGCACTGCGGCGTATAGTCCCGTTTCCGCAAACCGTTGGGCAATGAGCGGAATTTCCCAAGCGCCAGGAACCCAAGCCACGTCGATCTCGCTGTCAGGAACTCCCGCTTGCGTGAGCGTCTCGACCGCTCCCTGCAGCAGCTTGCCCGTGATGTTCTCGTTGTAACGCGAGACGACAATCGCGAAGCGGCCGGTGACGGGACCGGAAGAGCCATCGAAGGT
>JAYTUF010000630.1:0-5078 GCA_043744755.1 Anatilimnocola sp. | reverse complement strand
GTTACCGTCGTGCCCAGCACCAGCACGCCGTCGTTGCCGGCTTCGGTCGTGATGGCCAGATCGCCGCGGACGTGAGAGAGCACGACCAGGGCCAGATCGTCTCCCATTCCCTCACCCTTGCGCGGATCGCAATTGATAATCATGGTCGTGACGTTGGTCAGCATGCTCAGCACCCGGTCGCTCCCCTTGCCCCCTTCGACCACCAGATTGCTGTTGGAGCGGACCATGGCCACGAGTGTATCGTCGCCGTCGCCCAGGTCGATGCTGGTCAGGCCGGTGACCCGGGTGGGCAATTGGGCCAATTGCTGCGGCGTGAAGTTGGGGTCTTCGATATCGAAGCCTGCCTCATCGTCTTCGCCGCCAAGAAATGTGAGTAGCGAGGCTTCGTCTTCTTCTTCGGGCGATTCTTCCTCCTCGCTTTGGGCCTGCAACGATTGCATTTCGCCGTCGCTCGGAAATTCGGCCATGGCGACGAACATTTCACCAACCAAATCGATGTCGTTGCCGATGCCCAGTTTGTCGTTGCCGGCGTTGAGCTTGAAATCGAGACGCACGACGCCGTTAAAATTGACAGCTACCGCGCCGGAGTTGATTGTCGTCCCGCTGTCGGCAAGGGGCGTGATTTTGTAGCCGCCGGCCGCTGGCAACTGGCTGATGATGATCTGGTTGGCCTCCACATCGCCCCGCACCGCCAAAGTGCCGCGAGTGACGGTGGCGGTGACGTTGCCGGCTAGCATCGCTCTCGTCTCCAGAGCTTCCAGCGCGAGCAAGTGACGGATAGCGAAACGAAAGTGCTGGCGTAATGAAGATGGCATACGAAGTTCTCTCGATTAGGAAGTCGGGACAAGGGGTGGTGAATACCTGAGAAGCTCCAGCCATGCAATGCGGAAATAGGCCATTTGACATTGCCGGGGCTGCGTGTTCAGATTAGGAACTGCCGATGGAAGATACGTACCCCCCTGCATTGCCTGCCGATTGCGGAGTTTCCCGCCGATGTCGTTCAGCCCACGTTGTTTAGGTCCCGCCACTCGCCGCTCGTTCTTGCAAGCGGGGGCCGTGGCGTTCACCGGTCTGGGCCTGGCCGATTTGCTGCGGTTGCGGGCCGCGGCCGCTTCGCAAAGCGATCCTGACACTTCCATTATTTTCCTGTGGTTGCCGGGCGGTCCGCCCCACATGGAAACGTTCGATATGAAACCGGACGCACCAGAAGATTATCGCGGCGTGTTTCGGCCGATTGGAACCAATGTCCCCGGCATCAACATTTGCGAACACCTGCCGCAGCTCGCGAAGATCGCGGACAAGTACACACTGATCCGCTCGATCGCTCACAAATTTGCCGACCACGGCGGCGGCCATAAGCGATTCATGACCGCCCGCGATCCCAAAGAGCCAACCGGCTTTGTGAATGATTACCCGGCCGTCGGTTCGATGGTCGCGCAGATGCGGGAGCACATTAATCGCGGCCTGCCGAACTATATCTGCGGCACCGACAACGGGCGGCAGGGGATCGATACGTTCAGCTTGGGCACTGCTTATCTGGGCCAGCAGTATGCGCCGTTCGCGGTGCCCGGCGATCCGAGCGCTGCCGATTTCAAGGTGCAGAATCTATCCCTCGCCGCGGACATGGAAAACCGTCTGACGGACCGCACTCGCCTGCTGCAAGACCTCGACCGGCTGCAGCGGCAGGTCGATACCAGCGGCAACATGGACGCGCTCGATCAATTCAGCACCAAAGCCATCGACTTGCTGACTAGTCCCAAAGCCCGGCAGGCATTTGATATTTCGCAAGAGCCGCAAAGCGTGAAAGACCGCTACGGCAAACACGCCTGGGGCTATCGGGCGCTGATGGCCCGCCGGCTGGTGGAAGCAGGCTGCTCGTTCGTGACGATGGTGCTCGAAAATCCCTATGTTTCGGGCGTTTCATCGCTGAAGAACGGCACCTACAATTGGGATTCACACGCGGTGAATTGCCACTTGTTCGACGATGCTCTGGTGCGGCTGCCGCTGCTCGACAAGGTCGTCGCGGCCCTCATTCAAGATTTGCACGAACGAGGTTTGAACAAGAAAGTGCTGCTCGTCGTCACCGGCGAGTTCGGCCGTACGCCGCGAATCAGCAATAGCATCGGCACGCAAACCGGAACGATGCAGCCTGGCCGCGATCATTGGCCCGGCGCGATGAGCGTGCTTGTCTCCGGCGGCGGCTTGAAAATGGGCCGCGTGGTTGGGGCGACCAACACCAAGGGCGAATATCCAGTCGATACCCCGCTCTCGCCCAACGACCTGTGGGCGACGATGCTCAAGCACTTGGGCATTAACCAGAACCACAACTTCATCGATCATCAAGGCCGACCGATGCCGCTGCTGCCCGATGGGGCGCCGATTGCGGAGTTGGGATGATGCAGGTAGAAGGCAATGGGCGATGATCCGCCCTACATTGACGCTAGGGCTGGCTAAAATCTAAAATCACCTACACGAATCGATCGAGTGATTGAGTTGCACCCTCGCACCCAACCCATTATCGTCAATTCGCTACCCTGTCGTAGTGGTTTTTCCGTCGTCAGTTCGCTCCGAGATTCTTCATCATGTTCTATTTGTCGGCCAACAACGGACCTCAAGCCGGCAAGCGTTACGAACTGCGGGCCGATCGCACGTTGTTGGGACGGCATCCGGAATGCCATGTAGTGGTCGATATCGGCGCGGTCAGCCGACAACATGCGGCCATCGATCGGGACGGCAGCGACTATTACGTCGAAGATCTCAAGAGCCGCAACCATACGTACCTAAATGAGGAGACGGTCGAAATTAAGGGCCGACGGCTGCTCAAGCCGGGCGACGTGATCCGCATCTGTGAGACTACATTCACGGTGAATTCCGACTCACCGTTGCCCTTTGAACCCAAGTTGAAGGGCATCACCGATGGGGCGGGTCTAGGCACCCTGCTGGTGGACGATGAAGGAGGCCAATCGAACTCGACGATCATGTCGAAGCTCGATGTTTCCACCTCCAGTCGCGGCGGCGTGCATGTGGCCGCGAGCGCGGAAGTGAAGCTCGCCGCACTTGTCGAGATTACGCAGAGTCTGAGCAAAGCCCTGGTCCTGGACGAAGTGTTGCCGCAGGTGCTCAAGAGCCTGTTCAAGATTTTCGTGCAAGCCGACCGCGGGTTCATTGTGCTGGAAGGCCCGAACAACACGCTCATCCCGCGCTGGGTGCGGTTGCGACGGGAAGACGCCAACGATTCACTGCGCATCAGCCGGACCATTGTTCGTCATGTGATGGAAACGCGGCAGGCGATTCTCTCCGCCGACGCAGCGTCGGACGAGCGGTTTGAGCTCAGCCAGAGCATTGCCGATTTTCGCATCCGCAGCATGATGTGCGCGCCGCTGGTCGATACCGAAGGGAAGGCCTTCGGCGCTTTGCAAATCGACACGCTCGATCAACGGCAACGATTTCAGCCGGAAGATCTCGAACTGTTGGCGAGCACCGCTTCGCAAGCGGCCATCGCCATCAACAACGCCCAGTTGCACGAAACGGCGTTGCAAAAGCGCGAGATGGAACACGACATGAAGGTTGCCCGCGACGTGCAACTTGCCTTTCTGCCGGAGAAGAAGCCGGATCTCGCCGGTTACTCGTTCTTTGACTATTACGCTCCAGCCGAACAGATCGGCGGCGATTATTTCGACTACATCCCGCTGCAGGATGGCCGCGTCGCGATTGTCGTCGCGGATGTTGTCGGGCATGGTGTCGCCGCGGCTTTGTTGATGGCCAAGCTCTCGGCCGAAACGCGGTCGATGCTGCTCAGCGAAGCCACTCCAGCGCTGGCCATGACGCGGCTGAACGACCGGATGAGCACGCTCAACACGCAGCGGTTTGTGACAATGATTCTGATCGTGATCGATCCCAAGACGCACCGGGTGGCGATGGTCAACGCGGGTCACATGAGCCCCTTGCATCGACTGGTCGATGGCACCGTGCAAGAACCGGCCGAAGAGATCGCCGGCCTCCCCTTGGGCATTCGAGACGACATCGTGTACGGTCAGGTTGAGGTTGAACTAGGCCGAGGCGAATCGCTCACGCTCTATACCGACGGCATCAACGAATCGCTCGATGTCGACGGCAACCAGTTCACCATTAACCGCCTCCGCGATCACGTGCGTGTACCTAACAAAACCATCCCCGAGTTAGGACAAACCATCATCGACGACGTCCGCAGATTCCTCGGCCGCGCGAAGCAGAATGACGACATGTGCCTGGTTTGCCTCGGGCGCGGGTAGCGCCATTGAGCAACCTACTCCCTCTCCTCGGTATCCCTGGTACTCCAGGAAACAACAGGGAGAGGGTCGGGGTGAGGGGCTGATGCCGCGACGTAACCCTCCATTCCGCAACTTCGAACTGACCCCAAATGTTGAGTTCGTCCCCCAATTCCTCAACGCGCACCCCCCGCAAAACCCGCATGCGGCGCTAGTTCGTGTTGATAAACCCTTGCCATTTCTCAACACGGCCCCCGTTGGAGGGATCGCGATTTATGTCGATGCACCCAACTCGTAGGATGGGCACTCCTGCCCGTCTGCCCCCCGTCTTCCCCCGCCTTCCCGCACGACGGGCAAGAGTGCCGATCCTACGGAAGACATCGTCCGTGATAACACTTTCGCGCGCGATTTCAACTCCGGGGGCCGCGACCACGCCTCGCCGCAACTTGTTCTCTGCTATGTTCTTATCGAACTAGTTATCGTAAGTTGATGACGTTTTATCGATAACATCATCAGGAATCTGATAACAACTCCTTCGGGTGGGGTGAGAACGTGGCGGATGCTGCCAGCTTCCGAATCTACGCCCGCCTGATAACGGCCCCAGTCGTGAGCTTGCGCCCCCGCTCGGGAGCCTCCATTTTCAACCAGTTTGAGAAAGATCGACCGCCTTCTTATAAGACGATCCACCCTGGACACGTCTGGTCCGCGCGGAGCAAGTTTTCCAAAATTTCTGTCGCGATTCCTGCCCGCGTAGGATGGGCACTCCTGCGCACTCCTGCCCGTCTGCCCCTATCTACACGCCAGACGGGCAAGAGTGCCCATCCTACGACA
>JAYTUF010000629.1:0-5089 GCA_043744755.1 Anatilimnocola sp. | reverse complement strand
CGGCTGCCTGCTCCGGCGACATGTAGGCCAGCGTGCCCAGAATTTGACCGGCCTGCGTCACGCTTCGTTCGTCCGTGGCCGAGAGGCGAAAGTCGGTTGTTTCGTCGAGCACTGCGGATGGCGCGGCCGCGGGAATTTCAACGACAGTGAATCCGTCTGCCGGCGGAGCGAGCCGCTTTGCCAGGCCCCAATCAACGACCAGCGTTTCGCCATAATCCCCCAGCAGGATGTTGGCCGGCTTCAGGTCGCGATGAATGACTCGCTGGCTATGGGCATAGGCCATCGTCTTGCACACGCTGACGAACCGTTGCAGCAATTCTCGAAAGGCGAGCAGGGTGGGCTCTCGATGGTACGCTCGAATCGCATCGCGAAGCGTCCGACCCTGCACGAAGCGCATCGCATATCGCACCTGGCCATCGGCATCTTGATCGAGATCATAGATGGGAACGATGCCCGGATGCTCCAGTTGTCCGGTGATCTCGGCTTCGACCAGAAAGCGTTGCCGCAGGTCGGCATTGTCCCGTTTGTCGGGGCGAATTTCCTTAAGCGCAACCTGACGCTTCAGCTTTTCATCGCGGGCCAGGCTCACCTGGCCAAGACCACCCTGGGCGTGCAACCGCAGAATCGTGAAGCGATCACCGGGCAGCGGCTCGGCGGCAGGCAGGTCCGGCATGGCGTGTTCCCTGGGTACTCTCGCGAAACTCACACTTCCAACTATTCAACAAATTTCGCCTCGAGCGGCGTTTTCGGAACAAGGGCCTTCAGATCCTCATCGAAGTGTAGCAGCAGCGTCGTCTTGTCATCAGCCGCGAACGGTTCCGTCGGCGGCGTAAAGCGAACTGGATTAAATGTCTGCTGGGGACCATAGGAAACCTGGAGATCGGCGTAGCGAGCGATTTTGGAGACCCGCAGTTCGTCGATTTCGTACTCCGTGCCAGAGCTTCGCCGGGCTTAACAGAGAGGGACGCCTGCGTTCGTAACCGTTCACGCCATTCTACCGTTGCATTCGCAGTGGCGGGTTAAGGGCGGGCGATTCAAGTGGACCCGGGCAGCAATTGTGGCGGGGGCGTGTCGCTGAAGTAGGCTCCGACGGATTCGCTGAGAAAGTCGAAGACACTGCGGCCGTGTTGGGTGCAAGTGGCGATGGCGGTCTAGATCCGTTCGGACCATTGGCGGCCGGCGAAGCTGCGGGTTCCCTGGGTTACTCCACCTGCTGCACCACGCTGGCCGGTTCGTCCAGCAGTTCCAATTTGCCGCCGCAGTCGGGGCACTGTTCCAGCCGCTGCCGGCGAACCAATCCTGTTGCCGATAGACCGGCAGGTGATAAGCGTGTTTCGCGGTCACGATCTCGGCTGCGATGCTCGTGTCAAAACGATTCCCTTCGACCAGACCGTTCGGCCGCGGTGGCTGCTGCACGCCGCACTGCGCATGTTTAGGACAAGCGAACTTGGGATACTTCGTGACTCGCACGCGCAGCTTGGGTTGATCGACGCCGCCGTCTGGGCCGCCGCTTGCAATCCGATCGATGGCGTGGCGCTTTCAAATGGGCCATAAGTCGGCTTACAATTAAGCGATGGTCGAGAATCCTTTTGAAGCTCCTCGCGGAGAGACCTCCGAGCAACCGCTACGGCGGACATCATGGCTGAGCATTCTGCTCCGCAGCGTCATGGTGGCGGGATTGTGTTTCGCGTTGCTCATGGTCAATGATCTGTGGTTCGGCGAAACCGCGTCGAGTTCCACCTTTCCCGAGACTCCCAAACAGATCATTGATTTCGTCGCCGGGGTGGGTTTGTTTGTCTGCGCTTCCGTCATTCTCATCAGCGGCATCTTCTGGTTAATGAACGAAGACTCGACGGATTAAATAAGGTAGCCCGACGCGTTAGCGAGGATTGTCGCCTTTCGCTCCGCGAAAGGACGTGCTTTCGCGGAGCGAAAGCCGACAATCGGCGACCTTAAGCGAGCTTCCCCAACTGCGCGAGCTGCCGATCATTGGGAAAATCGCTCACGAGATACCGCGGCGGATAACAATCCTGCACTTGCAACAGATGGCCGACGACTTGTTGCACCTTCTCCCACGTCGCGGACGCCAGGTGTTCTGGCTGCTGCGGATTGCCCGTCAGGAAAAAGACCTGCTCGGTTTCGGGCAACAGCGTGGGCACACCACGGGGCCAGCAGCAATAGCTGGCCGTGTGGCCCGTCTGGCTGTTCTGCACTCCGCTAAATGGCGAGACGAACAGTCCTTCGCCGCGCTTGCTGTGCAGTTGTTCGAGCAGTTCCTTTTGATCGGTGTATTCGCCGCCGAGGCTGCGCAGTTGCAATTCATGCAGCCGGTTGTAAGCGGGCGAAGCGGGATCAGGCAACCATGTTTGCCACTCGTCGTCTTCGAGCGTCAGAATCGCTCCCGAGATGGGCCGCGGTTTTTGAGAGGCTTCGTCGGCCAGCGTGGCCAGCAGTTGCAACCCCTCGGGATCATCCTGCCCGGCGATTAGCAGCGTATCGCGATTGGGCACCATCGCCACCGGCTGACCACGGACGGGGAACGTGCGGATCACGTCGGTGAGTAGCAACCGCGAGGCATCGTAGTTATCGCCGGTCGCCGTCGCGAACACGCGGTCGTCGAGCGAAGCCACGGCGAAATTGTTCATCTGCTCGAGATTGTGCCGGGCAGCTTCCACGGCTTCATAGAATGTGACGTTCCAGTTATCGAGTTCCTGCTGACCAATCGACCGCATCGCGTGCGGCAGGTCGTAAACGAGCGAGAGGGCCAGATGATCGCCAATAAGCTGCTGCGGAATGCTCACCTTATCGCTGCTGCCGCGGACCTGGGCTTGCAGGCGGACCGCCTCGAATTGAAACCGCGAACGAATGACGGGGAGCAGATCGGGGTGAACGTCTTCAAAATCCTCGGGGAGTTCAAACCGCCGCGTGGAGAGCGAGCCCTGAATGAATCGCGCCAGCACCTTCGCCCGCTCGGACCGCGGCGCCTGACAATACTCCTGATAGATGTTGGCCAGGTTGATGAAACCGGACTCTTGCCGCAGCAAGAAATGCTCCGGGTCATATTTCAAAGGCTCTTTGAAACCCGTTTTGGCAAGCTCGGCGAGCATCAGCCGGGCAAACTTATCCTTGCCCGGCGGCCCGAAGAAATAATCGATCCAGCGCACTGCCGCGGCTCCTCCTCGATGCCCTTGCTCGATGCTCCAATGGGACGCTTGCACTTTACTATCTAAGCCCGGCAGCGTCGAGCGGCCCCTGCACCGCTGATAACAGTTTCCCGGCTTGTGCGCCACAGGGACGATGGTCAATTCCGCGGCCGGTCGCCCCCCGCCCGATAGTGCCGCGATAACACTTTCGCGCCCGATTTTACTTCGGCTAGGCTGGCCTGGTGCCGCGGCGCAACGCATTTACCGCGAACGACTTATGAATTTACGGATCATCATCTGTTAACGATTTAGTGATAACATAACCGAGAATCTGATAACAACTCCTTCGGGTGGAGTGACAATAGCTCCCCGCTCTCCTCCTTGATAACGATTCGCGCCATTCCGCGACCAATTGATAACGCCCCAACCGGGTGATCCGGCCCCGTCGGCGAGTTCCCAACGGTCCGTGTAGGATGGGCACTCCTGCCCGTCTGCCGCACGTTTGCAGGTCCACCCGCAAGACGGCCAAGAGTGGCCATCCTACCTGAGCGAATTTCAACCAATTTGGAAAAGAACAACTGCCCCCTATTAGACGCTTTACCCTGGACACGTCAGGTCCGGGCGAGGAAAGATTTTTTGCCGTTCACGTCAGCACGCGCAGCGTGCGTGTCGTAACCCCTCCGTTCGGCGCGGGTCTCCGACCCCGTCGAAACGTCCGACCGCAGGTCTCCTTCGGGCAATGGAGACCGGCGCTCAAATCCGTTCGGCGCGGGCCTCCGACCCCGTCGAAACGGCCGACCGCAGGTCTCCCTCGGGCAAGTCCAGTCGTTGGGCGAGGTCAGAACTTACGCTACAGTGGTGCCTGATTGCCGGAACTTGCCGAGAGGCTGGATTCATTCCTCCCGTTATCTGCACCCCCGAGCAATTGAAGGCAACCGAAGATGATTCCCGGTCCAAACGACGAAATCCTCGCGACCAAGCGGCGTCTCGCCGCGAAGTTCAATAACGACATCCATCGCATCGCTGCCGATGTGCGCGAGCGCCAAGGGCACCGCGGTCACGAGATCGTGTCGCTTCCTGCGCGTCGCTACGCGCCAAACACGTCGAACAATTCCACGCACCACAGCGGGGATACAGACGTATCTGGCAATGACTAATCAACTCGCGCCAACCGGTGAATGGGAGGCATTCCACAGCTTGCAAGGAGGTATCCTTTGAAGGCCGAAGACAAAATACGGTTGAAGTCCGGCACCTTCGACCGAGAAGCATGGGCCGGCCTATGGGATCGCCTGCCTGAACGATCGCGGCGTAGCGCGGCGCAATTTGTGCTTGAGAAATTGCACGCATTGGAATCGGGCGGGCGGTGGAGTAACTCTTGGCATTACGAAACTAGCGAGGAGCGCGAAGAATCTGGTGCCCCGATATTTGAATTCGACCAGCCCGGTGACGTCATCACCTTCAAGGGATCTCTTCAAATCGGGCGCGCCGGCGAGACGATGACGGACCCGGAGTTCGTTGTCAGCGTCGCCTGTCTGACGATCACTGACTGGCAGGCGCTGCGGCAAGCACTTCCCGCCTCCTCCGATCTAGGCGACAACTTCAGGGAGTACACTAGTCACGAAGCTCAGCGATTCGCTGAGCTTGTGCAGGCGGGTAAGAATCCTTGCCGCGTCCTCGTACCCGCTGCCGAATTCCTTGCATGGTGCTCATCCAGCATGCGCTTAGCGGATGCAGCGAGCCGCGACGTCTTCGCCGCCGAAAGGCTGCAGGAGGAATTGTCTCTGTATAGAACGCGGCGGGATGAAGAGTAGCGGGCCGAACAATCATTGCAATTGACCGGGGTCGCCATCCTGGTCTCGCGCGGTTAGCAGCAGGGCAACACGAAGGCCGAACTTCATTTGCAGGCCATATTCTTCTGCCGCATGTCGAAGGGTTGGGGGCCGGTC
>JAYTUF010000628.1:0-5095 GCA_043744755.1 Anatilimnocola sp. | reverse complement strand
AGGGGCGGAAAAAAGCTGTTGTCGCGGGTTAACATCCAGAGCGCGGCCGGCGAGATCAGATCCGGACAAGCGGCGCGGAGCACCCTGCCGAGCGGTGTCAACTTTTCCTGCTGGGCTTCCGCTGGTGGAGATTGCTCGCCCAACAACAACGTCGCCGAGTTGAAGAGTTCCACGGGATCCAAAGCCAAGCTGGCGCGGCAAGCGAGGTGACCGTCGGAATTGTTTCTCGCTTGTTCTTTGACGATATTGAAAATTCGCCAGATGCCGATCTGGCCGATGATCCTGTAGCCTGGCCCGCTCGCATAAAACGGACTCTGCGCAACGTGCTTTCCGGTCGAAACTTCACCTAGCCCGCAGTTCGCGCTGCGATTGTCGCAAAAGTGCTCCACGAACAGGCCCTTCGCCCAGGCGAGTTGGGCCAACCGATAGCCGAGCAACCGGCTTGCGGTTAGTTCGCCCAGATAGACGGGTCCGTGACGGTGGAACGTCAACTCCCCGACCAGGCCGCTGATGCCGACCACTCCCAAACCGTCGTAACGGAACAACGGCCCGCCGCCATCGAGAGTGAGCTTGACGGGGGCATGGCCTAGCGGCAACGCAAGTCGCCCGGCGTCCGCCAGGGACCGCAGCCTGCCCGGTGGTGGCGGCGGAATCTCGAGCGGTTGGCCCTCGTAGAGAACGCCGAACCGCGCCAGCGGATTGTGGTCCGCCAGGTACGACCAGAGTTGGCCGTCGCCATACGACTGTTCGGCGATAGTCCAGAGCGTATCGCCGCACCGCACTGTGTATTGCATCATGGTGGTATCGCGTCCGATTATGCAGCAGGGGGCGGAGTTCGAGGAGGTTCTTGCAAGGCCGGAATGGCCGCCGGCATTACCTCGCTGAGTGGAATTGGAATCGGCAGCGACGAGCTATTCACGCCAGCGGGTTCCAGTTCAATCCGGGCCGTCCGGAGCACGGCCAGACTGCGCGCGGGAATGTTGATCTTGGGTTCGGCCGCCGGCGTGGAGGTTGCTTCGGGAACCGTCGTCGATGTGTACAGGACAATGTCCCACGGCGTGCTGTGGCTGGTGCGAGGCGGCAGTTGAAAACCGACCGTTTCCGTATGCGCGTTGAAGAGTAACAGCAGCGTATCACCGTGGATGGGATTGCCTTGTTCATCCGTTTCGGGAATCGCATCGCCGGCCAAGCGCATGGCGAGCGTGCGCACAAAGCCGGCATTCCAGTCCTGATCCGACATTTCGTCGCCGACTGTATCAAAGAAAGTAATGTCTTTGATTTCCGAACCGCGCAAGGGACGACCCCGGAAGAACGTCCGCCGCCGCAGCACGGGATGCTGGGAATGCAGCCGCACTGCATGCCGGACCAGTTCGAGAAACTGTTTCTGCTCGTCGTCCAACTCCCAATTGAGCCAGGTCAGTTCGTCGTCCTGGCAATAAGCGTTGTTATTGCCCTTCTGTGTGTGGCTCAGTTCATCGCCAGCCAGAATCATCGGCACCCCTTGCGAGAGCAGCAGCGTGGCGATGATGTTCCGCCTCTGTTGCTGCCGCAGCGCGAGAATTTCCGGTTTATCCGTTTCCCCTTCCACGCCGCAGTTCCAACTGTTGTTGTCGTCCGCCCCGTCCCGATTCTCTTCGCCGTTGGCCTGATTGTGCTTGTCGTTGTAGCTCACCAAGTCGCGGAGCGTGAAGCCATCGTGACAAGTCACAAAATTGATGCTCGCGTAAGGCTTGCGACCGCTATGGCCATATAAATCGGCACTGCCGGCAAGTCGTGTGGCGAATTCATTCATGGCCCCGCCATCGCCGCGCCAGAACTTACGCACGCAATCGCGATACTTGCCGTTCCACTCCGTCCACAAGGCGGGAAAATTACCGACCTGGTAACCACCCTCGCCGAGATCCCAAGGCTCCGCAATTAACTTGACTTGCGACACAATGGGATCCTGATGGATGATATCAAAAAACGCACCCAACTTATCGACCTCATGCAATTCGCGGGCGAGGGTGCTGGCCAGATCAAAGCGGAAGCCATCGACGTGCATCTCCAGCACCCAGTAGCGCAGACTATCCATGATGAGCTGCAGCACCCGCGGATGACGCATATTGAGCGTGTTGCCGCAGCCGGAATAGTCCATGTAGTACCGCTGGTTGTCATCCACCAGCCGGTAATAGGCGGCATTGTCGATGCCGCGGAGCGACAGCGTCGGCCCCATCTGGTTCCCTTCGGCCGTGTGGTTGTAGACGACGTCGATAATCACTTCGATATCCGCCGCATGCAGCGCGCGGACCATCGACTTGAATTCGCGCACAGCCGAAGCGCCGCGGCTTGAAGAATAGGAAGCCTCGGTCGCAAAAAAGCCCAGCGTGTTGTAACCCCAGTAGTTCGACAGCCCTCTTTCGAGCAAATGGCGATCTTCTAAATGATGATGCACGGGCATCAATTCGATCGCCGTAATGCCCAGCTCTTTCAAATGGCGAATAACAGGCTCGGTCGCGAGGCCCGCGTACGTGCCGCGCAGCTTGGGGGGCACGAGCGGATGCAGCTTCGTTAAGCCTATCACGTGCGCTTCATAAATCACCGTGCGATGCCAGGGCGTCCGCGGCGGCGCATCGGCGCCCCACGTGAACGCAGGATCGACAACGACCGCGAGCGGCGCATACTTGGCGTTATCGCGGGCATCGAACGATAGGTCGGCATCCTTGTGTCCGATTTCGTAGCCGAACAGCGAATCGTGCCATTCGGTGGTCCGGCCGAGCGCTCGAGCATAGGGATCGAGCAACACCTTATTCGCATTGAACCTATGACCGTGGTTCGGATCAAAAGGGCCATGCACGCGATAGCCATACAACTGCCGCGGATGCACTTCCGGAAAATAGCCATGCCAGGCCATATCGGTTTGCTCGGGAAGTGCGATGCGATGCGATTCCCCTTTGCCCTTCACGGATGAAAATAGGCACAGTTCAACCTTGGTCGCGCTTTCTGAAAAGATGGAAAAGTTCACACCCCGGCCATCCCAGGTGGCGCCGAGGGGATAGGGTTGTCCGGGCCAAACTCGCATGGATCGATCCTTGTTGCCCACTCACAGTGACATGGCTGATTGACGTTGGTTGCTATTTTTCCGAGTGCCAGCGATTGTACCGTTTCGTTGGCCGGCGACGATTGGCCGCTCGGACATTTCGCGGAATCACGCGGCCCGCTGGTCGTTGCGATATACTGAACGAATGATTCTGTTTCCATTCCGCGCTCCGAAATCCGCACTCCGATCTTGAACGCCGCCCCCAAACACATCCCGCCGCAACTGAGCGCCCCGCAATTGGGCCCTCCGCAATTCGGTTTGCGGACGCTGCTGTTGATCGTCAGCAGCGTGGCAGTGCTGCTGGGGTTGTCGCAATGGCTGTCGCCCATCAGCGTGGCGGCTCTCATGCTGTTGACTTTATCGATCATCGCGCATGTGGCTGGAAATGTGATTGGCTCGCGGTTGCGGGATGGGCGGAGCCGCAGTCGAGACAAGCAAGAGCAACCACCGCACGTCACTTCCTTGCGGGACGATCACTTTGCGCCGGTAACTAAGCTGGGGCGGCGTCATCCGCTGGGTTGGATCCCGCTGCTCAGTGCACTCGGCGGTTTTTGTTTTGGATCTTTGCTGGGCGGATCGTGGACAGCCTACCTGTTGCGGCAGGATTTTGATTGGTTCCCGGTGGCGATTGCTGCCTGCGCGTTCGGCGCACTCGGGGGCTTCGGCGGCTTTCTGATCATCGGCTTTTGCAAAGCATTTTGGGATGCCTGGCAGGAAGCATCCAGCGCTGCTCCTGCGCCCGACAGCGAAGGAGAAAGGTAGCCCGTCGCGTCAGCAAGGGAGTGCCGCGCGATAGCGAACCATTGGCAACCGCGCCGTAGCACGAAATAGGGTCACCTCGCCAGGCCTTTGTGCTACCGCACGATTGGCACATCTGTTGTCAACTCGCGGCACTCCCTTGCTTACGCGACGGGCTACCTGTTCGCTCCGCCACGATCGCTTTCACACTGCCGGCTAACGGTGTGATCAAGATCACCGCGGCGGCATCACCTTCCGCGATGATCTGCCGCCGCACATGATGAGGCTGAAGTTCCACTCCTCGCTTTTTGATTTCGAGTTGGCCCAAGCGATATTCGCGACAATAGGCCTTCAACTTGCGGAGGTCATAAGGCAAGACGTCGCGAACTCGAAATGCGGCGAGCATTGGATGTTGAACCCAATGATCGCTCGTCAGGTATCCACCGCCGGCCGTGATTGATGCCAGTTGATGTTCGGCTGCAAACGCTCCGGCCAGTTGTGCGGCGAGAATGGTTGCCTCGGGCTCATAGACATATGCGTGAACTTCATTGGCAGGATCTAGGGGAGTTCCAGGTGAACCGAAATAGGAATGGATGTTGTCGTTCCCATCGAGTGTCGTAGCCACATGTTGCCCGGCCCTGCTCGCCAAGTCGCCAAACCAGAGCACTTGTTGCCGACATTCGCCGCGACTGCCCAGCCACTCGCGCTGGCAAGCGGGCCATTCGCTGGGATTCGCTTCCGCTGCTGGGGCAATTTTGATAACGCCGTGGGGATTCGCTTGCAATAGCTCATGCAAAAAAGCCGGTCCAGGTTCATAGTCGGCCAATTGAATCGCCCGTTCACCCGACGCGCGGCGATCGGGATCGACGTGCCATGCGTCGACATCACGAACGCCTCCGCTACTTCCAATCGCGTGCTTGACTTCGGACGATGAATGTCCCAGTGCTGCGAGATTGCACGCCGCGAAATGAGCCGTCACCGCATCCGCTTCCCAGCCTGTAACAGCTCCGCGCGCCGCGAGGGATAACGCATCGCCGCCGATTCCACAGCACAAATCGGCTACAGAGGATCCAGCGGTAAATCGCTGAGCCTTATAGCGCGCCAGTCCTTCGTCGGTGCATTGTTCCAGCCCCTTCCGCGTGAAGAACATCTGGTCTGGTTGCGCGAATTTATCGCGTGCCCGGCCACGCAGTTCCACTTGTTCCAGCAGCAAATGCGTCCGCGAAGCCGAGTGCGACTTGCGCAGGCTCGCCGCCAGCCGCACATCCACTTGCCCAG
>JAYTUF010000627.1:0-5099 GCA_043744755.1 Anatilimnocola sp. | reverse complement strand
CGACACTCCTAATCACCTTGGCCAAAACGGCTCAGCGACCTAAAATCGCAAAGATCAACTCCTGCCCGGCGGCGAGCGTTCTCGTCTCGGAAAGCGGTTTCGGAAGCACTCACTCATGGCCGACAAAATCTCCGGTTCTCTTTCGGCGCCCACCAAGCGGGAAACCACCTTCAAACGCGTGGGAATCCTGTTTGCCGGCGGACCCGCCCCCGCCGCCAATGCGGTGATCTCCACCGCGGCCAATTCGTTCATGCGCGCGGGAATTGAAGTTTATGGCATTCTGTACGGCTACTCCGGCCTGGCCGAGTACACGCCCGAGAAGCCGCTGGAGCCAGAGAAGCACTACCGTCACATAACGCCCCAGCAATTGAAACGGAGCCGCAACTCGCAGGGAATCTTGATTGGCACTGCCCGCACGAACCCGGGAAAACTGATCAATTCGCCAGCCAATTTGGACGACCCGCTGCTCAACGCCCCGTTGCGCCGCGTTTACGACGGCCTTTGCTCGCTGGGCATCGACGCCCTGATCTCCATCGGCGGCGACGACACGCTCAAGACGGCCAACAAGTTCAAGATGTTTCAGGACCGGATGCCGGCCGGTTCCAAGAAGATCCCGATCGTGCATTTGCCCAAGACCATCGACAACGACTACATGGGGATTGATTTCACGTTTGGCTACTTCACCGCAGTGGAAACGCTCGCCTCAGAGATTCGCAATTTGCTGGCCGACGCGGAAGCTTCGAAATCGTACTTTCTGACCGAGACCATGGGCCGCAGCGCCGGTTGGCTGTCGTACGGGGCCGCCATCGCCGGCGAAGCGAGCCTGGTGATCAGCGTCGAGGACATCATTGGCAGCTATCGCCTGAAGGAGAACATTGTCAACGCCAAGACGGGCGAGACGGAAATCCGCGAGATCATGGATGTCGATCGCGTCGTCGCCCGCATTGTCAAAACCATGCTCGCCCGCGAAGAGGAAAACAAGCAGTTCGGCGTGATCGTGATGGCCGAGGGCCTGGCCGAGTTGCTACCGCAAAAGTACCTGGAAGGCATCCCCCGCGACGATCACAACCACATTTCCATCTCACATGTGAACCTCGGCCGGATGTTCTCGAAGCTGGTAACAGAAGCCTTCAAGAAGCAGACCGGCCGCAATCGCAAGGTGACGGGGTTGCAACTCGGCTACGAATCCCGCTGCGCCCGCCCCCACGCCTTCGACGTGATGCTCGGCAGCCAACTGGGCGTTGGCGCCTATCGCGCGCTCGTGGAAGAAAAGCTCAACGGCGTGATGGTCTCGGTCATCGGTCAATTGACGCTGCACTATGTGCCGTTTGAAAAGCTAATCGATGCGGAGACGCTCGTGACGGTCGTTCGCTACATTGAGACCAGCAGCGACTTTCATCGACTGGCGAGGTTTCTGGAAACGTATGTCGATGAGTAGAATGGATTCGTAAGCGATTGTGAAGTTGAATTGAATCCGAGAGACAATGCCATGCAAACGATCAAATTTGTCTTCTGGCAAGACGGCGATGCCTGGCTGGGATATTTGCAGGACTATCCCGATTACAGCACGCAAGGTGAGTCTCTCGACGATTTAAAGGAACACTTGCAAGACCTTTATAACGATCTCACCAGCGGCCAAATTCCCAATGTTCGAAGCGTCGGCGAACTGGTGATTGGATGAAACGCGTCGACTTGGTTCGCGCGATCAAAGCGATCGGATGCGATTTTATTCGTCACGGTGGGAAGCACGATTGGTATCAGAACCCACGTACGAGCGTCTCGCAGCCCGTCCCCAGGCATCGAGAAATAAAAGAGCACCTCGCCAGATCGATCCTGGCAAAGCTGTCCGATCCCGCGGAAAATATCGAAGAAGATTCAAAGCCGTCTGGCGAGTTGACCGAGCAGGAATGACGATGCCCACTGTAACCTCGGATGAAATGAACATTGGTTCGTGAGATAGAAATGCTTGTCAGTTGTTCACCAGGCAATTAAGGCGACCAGCATTTTTTTGGAGTCCTTATGACGGCCACGTATACGGCGATTGTCCAGCAGGACGACGAATGGTGGATTGGTTGGGTTGAAGAAGTGCCCGGCGTCAATTCACAGGGCCATACGCGCGACGAATTATTGGCAAATCTCGGCGATGCCTTGGAAGAAGCGCTCGAAATGAACCGGGCGGATGCGCGTGCGGCCGCGAAGGGTACTTATGAAGAAGTGAGCATCCCGGCATGAAACGGCACGAATTGATCGCTCATCTGAGAAGTCAAGGTTGTGTCCTGATTCGAGAAGGTCAGCGGCACTCTTGTCTTCACAGTGTGCCCTTCGTGCTGGGGATGCCCGTTTGCCGCGGATCATTTTCGACCGCCATTCGAATTGCTCGTGCTGCTGATTTGAATATCGCCTCACTAATATGGTGCGTGTTCCGTCCATAGTGGATCAGCACATGCAAATTGCATAACGCATTCGCCGCGACTGCTTGCCAGAAGTCTTCGACCAGTTCGCTATCAAAATCGCCAATCTTGGGGCTCGGCATCGGAGCGTTGAAAACAAGAAAGTAACGCCCTGAGAGATCGATGGCGGTGGTGCAGAGCGTTTCTTCCATCGGCAGCGTGAAGTGGCCGTAGCGGCGGATGCCTTTCTTATCTCCGAGCGCGGTGCGGATGGCCTGGCCCAGGCAGATGCCGACGTCTTCGACGGTGTGATGGGCATCGATGTGCAGATCGCCCTTGGCTTGCACGGTGAGATCGAGCGAGCCATGCCGCGCGAGCAGTTCCAGCATGTGATCGAAAAAGCCGACGCCGGTGGCGAGGTTCACCTGGCCCGTGCCGTCGAGATTCAATTCCAGGTGAATCTGCGTTTCGCGGGTACTGCGGTCGAGTGAAGCGGTGCGCGGCATTTCAGATCTTTCAAATCGTCTATCAGCCGCTGGGCGCTAGCCCACGGTTAGGAAGCGAATAATCGGTTAGAACCGCACGCTAGCGCGTGGCGGCTGATTCGGTCAAATGATGGTGCCCAGCAGCGAAAGCAGCACGTCGATTTGTTCGTCCGTGCCGACGCTGATCCGCAGGCCCTCTTTCCAGCCCGCATAGTTCATGTATCGAATCAGTACCTTCTGGGCTTTCAGTTGTTCGTACAAAGGCCGGGCAGGCCGCGTGGGATGATCGCACCAGACGAAGTTGGCCTGGGAGGGGATCACCGCAAAGCCGAGTTTCGTTAGGCCCGCGACGAGCCGGCTGCGGGTAGCAACGATCTTGCCGCGGTTGTCCGCCTGCCAGGCTTCGTCATGGATGGCGGCCGTCGCCGCGGCGATCGCAAAGGCGTCGCAATTGTAAGAATCCTTCACTTTGATGAGTTGCTCAATAATCTGCGGCTGCGCGAGTAAGTACCCAAATCGCAGTCCCGCGAGGCCATAAGCTTTGCTGAGCGTCCGCGAGACAATGATCTTTTCGTTCTGCTGCACCAAATCGACGCAGTTAAACTCCGCAAAATCGGCATAGGCTTCATCCACGATCAGCGGGCAAGGCAACCGCTCGGCCAGTTCGAGAATCGCGTCGCGCCCGATCATGGTCCCCGTGGGGCTATTGGGGTTCGGCAGAAAGACAAGCTTTAACCCCGGTGCGTCGTCACCAAATGAAGCGGGCAACGACCAATCTTCGTGGAAGCGAACCTCTTGCGATCTGGCTCCCTGAATCTGAGCCAGCGAACGATACAGGATGTAGCTGGGGTAGGGCAGCCGCAACAGTTCACCCGCGCCGACGAAGGCCCGCGTGCAAATCGTGAGCAGGTCATCGCTGCCATTGCCGCACAGCACCCAGTCTTTATTCGGCAACTTAAAGAGTTCTGCGGCCCGGGTGCGAAACGCGTTGGCCATTGGATCGGGATAGCGCTGCAAGCCACGATCCAGCACTTCTTCAATCGCGCGGCGAATGCCCGGCGGCGGCGAGTAAGGATTCTCGTTGGTGTTGATCTTGATGAACTTCCCCGCCTGCGGCTGTTCGCCCGGCGTGTAACCATCCATCGCGAGAATTTCTGGGCGGAAGAAGGACATGGTGATTGCGGATTGAAGATTGAAGATTTCAGATGGCAGATTGGGAGAGCTATTTCGTACGCATTCCCACGCTTCGCTCATGCGCGGTCAAGCCTTCTACTCGGGCCAGGTACTCGATGTCGGCGGAGATGTTTTGAAGCGATTGCTGGTCGTACTGAATCACGCTGCTGCTGCGGAGGAAGTGATTGGCGGAAAGACCCGAAGCCCAACGTGCGGTGCCGCCCGTAGGGAGGACGTGCGACGGGCCGGCGGCGTAGTCGCCGAGCGCCACGGGGCTGTAGTTGCCGAGAAACGTAGCGCCGGAGTTGCGGATTTTCTTGAGCAGTTCCGCGGCGTTGTCGGTGGCGATGTGCAGATGCTCGGGCGCGATCAGGTCGGTAACGCGGCAGGCTTCATCCGCATCGCGGACGAGGATCAAGCAGCCGAAGTCGCGCAGCGATTGCAGGGTGAGTTCGCAGCGCGACAACTTTTGCACTTGCTTATCAAGTTCCGCGGCGGTGGCTTCCAGCAGGCGCTCGCTCCAGGTAATCAGAATGCTCGCACCGGGGGCATGTTCGGCCTGGGCGAGCAAATCGGCGGCGGTGAAGTCCGCGCGGGTGGTGTCGTCGGCAATGACGACGACTTCGCTAGGTCCGGCGATGGAGTCGATATCCACTTCGCCATAAACGTGTCGCTTGGCCAGGGCGACAAACAGGTTTCCCGGGCCGACGATCTTATCGACTTTGGGTAAACCCTCGATTCCATAGGCGAGGGCAGCAATTCCTTGTGCGCCGCCGATGCGATAGACCTCGCGAATGCCAATCTCGTGGCAAGTGGCGAGCACGACAGGATTGTTCGCGCCGAACGCGGTGGGCGGCGACACAATGGCGACCTCTTTCACTCCTGCGGCTTGTGCGGGAATTGCGGCCATCAGCACGGTCGATGGATACGCCGCCGCGCCACCCGGCACACACACGCCGACGCGATTCAGCGGCACATAGCGCTGCGCCAGCAGCACTCCCGGCCGGCGCAGCTCTTTGTCTTGATGCAGAATCGCTTGCTGAAATTCAAG
>JAYTUF010000626.1:0-19864 GCA_043744755.1 Anatilimnocola sp. | reverse complement strand
GATAACACTTTCACCCGCGATTTGCACCACCGCCCTCTCCGGCGCAAGTCATTCAATTGCAATACATTACGAAATACGTTTCGATAATATACTGCGATATTGATAACAACTTTGATAATAGCTAATCCGGGTGACTTCAGGCCTCCGTAACCTGAAGCCAACTGCTTCGTGCGAGCTTTCCCACACCTCGCCCGTGCCCTGCGCCGCGCGACGTTATCACCCCAAACTTGATAACCTCCCAACCATATTTTCAAAGATCTTGCGCGGCAGCATCCGCCACGCTCGCATCTCCCGCCAACCTATTAGACGCTCCACCCTGGACACGTCTGGTCCGCGCGTCGTGACAATTTCTTAAGGAACTTGCATCGCTAACGGCGAGCGTCGCCGCGTCAGCGCGATCTGCTTGAGAAACGGGGAGGACACGTCACGCTGACGCTGCGACGCTCGCCGTCATATACGATAAACTGACGGGTATGTCATCCGAGGCAGTTTACTTCCGGACCATTCCACTCATTCTGGTTGGACTGGTGCTGCCCGGATTTCTGGACGAATATAACGACGTAACCCAGGCCTATGGGACGATGGCCGGGCAGGCGATGGCTGCCGCGGCCTGGCTGGCGCTCGGACCCGCGTCGTTGGTGTGGCGCTTGCCCGTCTCGATCTCATGGCCACTCCTCAGTTATTTCGTCTCGCGAGAATTTATCCGCCAGGGTGAATTCGCCGGTGAGCATGACCTCGGACTATTTCTGATCGTTCTGTGGATCGCAACGTTCCTCTTGGTTGGCTGGCTTCAATGGGCGACCGGCTGGCGGCTGCGATTCGCAGCTTCAACCGCCCCCGCGGAGCAACGGCTCGATTGGCAATTCACTACGCGAGAGTTGCTCGTCATTACGGCCGTGGTCGCTGGTCTGCTGGGCGTTGGTCGTCAGGTGCTGCCTGAGTTTCTCCGCACAACCTGGCTGTCGGGCACCTGGGGCTATTGGACTTTCTGGCTGGTGTCTCAATTAAGTTTTGGCGTCCCTTTGCTGTGCGTCGCACTGCGGCCACAGTCGCGCTGGAAAGTGATCGCGGTTGGCTTGTTGCTGGCGTCGCTGGTCGCGTTGATTGTCGATCGGTACTGCGGTAATTGGTTTCCCTTCTGGCATCTGGGCCATGTGGCATTTCCCCCCACGATCGTTAGCGTGATCTGGGTCACACTGTTTGGCATCGCCATCCGCACGAGCGGATATCAACTTGTCCGCTGTAACGAAGGGGGAAAGAATTAATAACGTGTCAGGCTTTAATTGGCCGGCACAGCGTTCACAGGCAAAGGCCGAGCCCCCGCCCCGCAATTCTAGCTCTAGCAGGGTGTTTTCGAATTAGCACTATCGTCCATCCGTCGCGGAATCGTTTTCTGGGCGTGCGATCAGAAACGTTGCTTCTTCGCCGCAGTCGCACTTCAGCACGCGCTCAAAATTGATTGCTCCCGCCGGGCATGGCAGGTCGGTTGTAGTCCCTTCCGCGGAGCCGCAGATGGGGCATCTTAGTTGTTCGTCCATGCCTGATTATTCGCTGGCGAGGCTTCATGGTCGGTACGCTTGCCGACCATGACCGCGTCTCCCGCACATTTTCCCGTGAAATTGAGGGAATCCTAGGGGATGAACTTACTCCAATCGACGGCCTGATTCTTATCGAGCCTGGGCAGGTCCATCGCGATGGCTTCGACATACTTTTGGGCAGCTCCGGTGTTGAAGAGCACGATTTGGTCATCCGGTTTTAGCCAACCCCTTCCCCGTAATTGTTCGGCGGCGAGGACGCAAGCGGCCGATTCGGGGCAGATGGCGATGCCTTCGGCGGCAACCGCGCGGCGCATTGCACTTTGGATGTTTGACTCTTCCACGGCGATGGCGGTGCCTTGGCTTTCACGGATCGCATCCAAAATTAAGAAGTCTCCGACGGCGACGGGGACGCGAATGCCGCTGGCGAGGGTTGCCGCATTCGGAAACGGTTCGGCGAAGCGCTCGCCTTTGTCGAACGCGCGGACGATGGGGGCGCAGCCGGTCGATTGCACGCTGACCATGCGGGGCATCCTGTCGCTCGTCAGCCAGCCCAGCTCGCGCAGTTCTTGAAAGGCTTTCCACATGCCGATCAGGCCGGTGCCGCCGCCCGTGGGATAGAGAATCACATCGGGGAGTTGCCAGCCCAGTTGCTCGGCCAGCTCCAGGCCCATCGTCTTCTTCCCTTCGATGCGGTACGGCTCCTTGAGCGTCGATAGATCGAACCAATTCATCGCCGCTTTGCCTTCGCGCACGAGGCGGCCACAGTCGTTGATCAGGCCGTTAACCAGAAACGTGCGAGCCCCGGCGAGCGCACATTCGTATTGATTGATGGCGGGGGTATCATCGGGCATGAAGACGTAGCACTCCATCCCCGCGCGGGCTGCATACGCGGCAGCAGCGCCGCCTGCATTGCCGGCGGTGGGGAGCGCGACGCGCGTGACGCCCAGTTGCTTCGCGAGCGTGATGGCCATCGCCAGGCCGCGGCTTTTGAAGCTGCCCGTGGGAAGCTGCGATTCGTCTTTGATCCACAGGTTCGAGAGGCCCAGTTGTTTGCCCAATCGCGGACACGCGAGTAACGGCGACATCCGTTCGCCCAGCGAGACAATGTTCCGCTCATCGGCGTAGGGGAGCAGCTCGCGATACCGCCACATCGTTTCGGGCCGCTCGCGCAGTTTCTCTTTCGTTAGTGCTTTACGTACTGCATCCAAATCGTAGCGCACCAGAATCGGCCGATCCTTGTGCAGCGTGTGCAATTCATCGACAGGAAGTTTAGTGCCGTCGATGGCGCCTTCGAGATGGGAGACGAAACGGGTCATGCGTTATATTTTCTCCCTCTGAACTCCCTCTCCTCGGTACGCCGGGGAGAGGGGACCTGACTCGCTAACGCTCGCTCGCCGGCGTACCGGGGCAAGGGGACTTAACTCGCTAGCGCTCGCCTTTACGGGCGGCGGGGCTTTTTGCTTTTGAATGTAATCATTGGTCGATTTGTAGATCAAGCAACCGGCGGCGAGGAGCATGCCCGCGGACGAGATCCAGAGGAACAAGTCCCAGACCTTGCCCGGGCGGACGCGGTCGTCGCCCCTTTGATAACGGAAGTAGAGAGCGGCGAAGGCCAGCATCGGCAGCATTAACGCTTGCACCATGCCGCTGACGAGGACCAGTTGCTGCGGCTCGTTGGGCAGGGCGATGTAAATGCTGAGGCAGAGGAACGGCAACAGGCCGCTCAGCCAACGGATGCATGAGTTTTTGTCGTCTTCGGTCTTGATGCCGAGGTTCATCACGCGGGCCACGTCGGTCAGCACGCGGGCATGACCCGCGTTGGCGACGAAGTACGTGCTGTAGAGGACCGCAAACGCGCCGATCAAGAACAACAGCGGCGCCCAACTGCCAAAGACCGGTTCGTACATCGCCGTGAGCGTGCGGACGAGTTCAAAGCCGCCGGGATTGAGGCCAACGCGGCCCAGGATCGCGGCACCGAGTAAATAGAAGGCGAGCGTGGCCGTCGTATAAATCAACATCGAGCACCAGGCATCCCACCGCAGCACATTCATCCAGCCACGGGCCCGTTCGCCCCAAGCCTTGGAATCATCGCGCGGGCCGGTGTAACGGGCATATCCCTTTTCCAAGCACCAGTAAGGATAAGAAACGAGCTCGGAAGCACCCACGCCGATGATGCCGAAGGTGGCCAGCGCGGTCGCGAGCGCTGCCTGGCTGCCGAACTGACTCGGCGGCGGCAAACGAAAGGACATCCCGTTCGCGAGGTCCGTCCAAGTGATGGCCCAGAAATCGGTGAACTGCAGCGCGATGACGGTGAGGACTGTGGTGAACGTGAACGCCGCGACCATCGTGGTCGTGGACCACTCGATCAGTTTGTACTTGCCGACGACGAGCAAGATGGACGTGATGATCGCCGTGATCGTGGCCCAGATTTGCGGATCGTAGAATTTCTTGGGCTTCGCGCCGAGCGCCGTGCGTTTGGCTTCCAGTTGCGTGATTTGCGTTTCGAGTTCCGCGGCCCGGGCGGGTGAAACCCGGGACTTGCTCCCGTCGGTCGGCTTCGCTTTCAGTTCGGCGCGAGCGGTTTTCAGCTCCGTATCCGCATTGGCGATGTCGTTGAACAGCTTGCCGTCGGCGGTTAGCGGCATGCTGATCGCCAGGGCCTGGCCTACGCTGCCGACGATGCCGCCGAGTTGGGCGGCCGAGGCGACGAACATGATCAGGTAGTACCAGATCAGCCAATTCCCGCGGCCGGCGATGCGGGGGCCGGGAACTTCGCCCAGGGCGTCCATGGTAGTCTTGCCGCGGATGATGGCGTCGCGGCCCAACTCGACTTGCACGAAAACCTTGATGACGCAGCCGATGAGGATCAGCCAGAGGAGCCAGAAGCCGGCTTCGGCCCCGGTCTTGGTCGTGGCGATCAACTCGCCCGAGCCGACGATCGAGCCGGCGATGATCAGGCCCGGCCCCAGCCGGCTGAGAATGCCCAGCACCGAGGTCGGCGGGTTCTCGTGCATGGTCGAACGATGATCGTCGGGAGATGTGGCAGGCATAGGCGGATAAATCAACGGGCAAGGAGCGGGTCGGCAAACAATAGTTGCTAGCAATCAGCAGGCAGCAACACCGTAACCCAAGCCGGCGTGCGGGTAAAGCGCTGGCTTGGCCGCAATCTGAATTCTGGCGAATTCAGCTACAGAAAATCTCGCGCTTCGCGTATTATCTGCTGCGGGTAGACAGGCAAGAGTGCCCATCCTACGTGAAGCGATCAAGGAGGATCGATTGAAGGCCCCCTCAACACTAACTTGGCACTTGCTCGTGGTCGCTGCGCTGGCCGCGGTGGTGATGCTCACGAATCTCGGCGGCCCGCGGCTGTGGGACGACGACGAAGGGCGGAACGGCGGTACTGCCCGCGACATGTTCTTGCGAGGCGACTGGATCGTGCCGACGTTTAACGCGGAGCTGCGGACGCACAAGCCGGTGCTCGTCTACTGGTGCATGATTGTCGCCTATCACATCGGCGGCGCGAATGAATTCACCGCGCGGTTGCCTTCAGCTTTAGGAGCCATCGGCACGGTGCTCCTGACCTATGCCATGGGCCGGCGGCTGTTCAGCCCGCGGGTGGGGCTCTGGTCCGCCATTGCCCTCGCCTGTAGTGTGTCGTTCGCGATGGTCAGCCGGGCGGCGACTCCCGATGGCGTGCTCATTTTCACGAGCACGCTGGCGATCGCACTGTTTGTCTTCGGCACCTTCGCGCGGCGAAAATCGGTGACGGGAGATGTCAGCGACGAAGTCGCTCAACCCGAACCTCTGCAACGTGCAGAAGGACATTGGTTTCCGCAGCGACCCGCGCTGATTGTGCTGATGTATGCCGCGATGGGCCTCGCCGTGCTGGCGAAAGGGCCGGTGGGTCTCGTGCTGCCGACGGCGGTGATTGGCATGTTCCTGCTGATTCAGCGGTTGCCGGTATTGAAGCAGGATTCTGATAACGATGATGAAGCGGGCGAGCTGCGGCAGATGGTGTTGCCGCAATGGTTGTTCAATCTGTTTCGTCCCTTCGCGCCGCTGCATTTCATTCGCACGTGCTATGCGATGTGGCCGGTCGCGGCCATCGTGATGGTGCTGCTGGTTGCCGGTCCCTGGTATGCGGCCGTGGGAATGAAAACGGATGGTGAATGGCTGCGGGGCTTCTTCCTGGAACACAACGCCGAACGAGTTTGGGAAGCGAAGGAGAATCATCGCGGCTTCATCGGATTTTATCCGTTGATTCTGATCGTCGGGTTCTTTCCCTGGTCGATCTTTGCGTGGCCGGTCGTCCTCGAAACGAGTCGCCGCCTCGCCCGGAAAGACCCCTGGCAGCCCGGCTATTTGCTGGCGGTTTGCTGGATCGCGGTGTATGTCTGCCTGTTCAGCATCGCGCGCACGAAGCTGCCGAATTACATCCTGCCCTGCTATCCGGCCGCGGCCTTGCTCGTCGGCGTGTTCATCGAGCGCTGGCTGGCGGGGAAGCTAATTGTTTCCCAATGGTGGCCGGCCGTTTCGTTCGGCTTTCTGGCGCTCATCGGCCTGGGGCTGACCGCGGGCATCTATGCCGTAGCGAAAGCTTTCTTACCCGGTGAACAAGCGCTGGCCTTGATCGGCTTGCTGCCTCTCGTCGCCGGCTTGCTCGCGCTCGTGCGGCATATTTTTAAATTTGATCGTCGCTGGACCGCGGGGATGCTCGCGGTCAGTTTCGCGGCCATGACCACGCTGATCTTCGCGCTGGGTGCGCAGCGGGTCGATGCCCACCGGGGCGATCAACAACTGGTGAGCGCGATCTTCGCGCGGGAACCTAAGCCCAAGCTGGCCTCGTTTGGCATCCTGGAGCCGAGCTGGGTGTATTACGCCAGGCAGCCGATTACGGAGTTGCCAAAGAAAGATCCCCAGGCCAAATCCGCGACCAAGCAAGCGATTCTGCACGCGAAAATGAACAATAACAAACAGGCGGTGACCTTCCTCAGCACGGACCCGGCCGCCTATGTGATCACCACCCGCCAGCGCTTCGCTGAACTGCAGCCCGATCTGCCGGCCGGCGTGCAGGTGATTGCCGAGCAAACCTCGTTCGAGTCGCAGTTCAAATTTGACAAGGCCCTGTTCAAGTCCCAGTTCAAGCTGGTGCGGAAGGAATTGAAGCTGGTAGTGATCGGCCGGGAGAAGGCGAGCGTGATTGCGAAGACGCCAGCGGACGAGAAGACCAAACGGTGAACGGCAAGGCGTGGCAACAGACGCCTTCGTCGCGCTGGACGATCCGGCGCGAGCGCTGGAGCGAAAATGAGCGAGCACCGAGCGGGTCCGAGGGAGGCTCGATTCTTTACAGCCCCAGCACGTCGTACATGTTGTACAGCCCGGGCTTCTGCTGGGCGACGAACTTGGCGGCTTGCAAGGCACCGAGGGCGTAGCAGTCGCGGTTGGTGGCTTTCACAGTCACTTCCAACGTTTCTCCCAGGAGGCCGAAGATGATGGTGTGTTCGCCCGGGTTGTCGCCGACGCGGACGGCGTGGTAGCCGATCTCGTGCGCGGGGCGTTTGCCGACGGCCCCTTCGCGGCCGTGGCGATGTTCGGTCTGACCCATCGAGCCGGCGACAATCTCGCCGAACTTGAGAGCGGTGCCGCTGGGAGAATCTTCCTTGAACCGATGATGCCGCTCGATGATCTCGACATCCACGCCGCTGGCCATGCTCTTCAGCACATGACCGGCCGTGGCGACGAGCTTCATCGCCAGGTTGACCGTCGTGCTCATGCTCGGCGACCAGACAATGGCTATCTCGTTCGATGCGGCATGCAGGCGGGCTTTGATGTCGTTCGAGAGACCCGTGGTGGCCATCACCAGCGGAACTTTGCGGCTGAGACAGGCTTCGAGAATACCCTCGGCCGCTTCAGGGATGGAGAAGTCGATGACGGCTTGGCAGTCGTCGAGCAAGTTGCTGGTGAGCAACACGCCGAGGGCATTCACGCCGGCGACCAGTCCCGCATCGCGGCCCAGCTCCGGGTTCTTTGCATGATCGATGGCGGCGACGATTTTAAGTTCGGGATCAACGCTGCCCAGAGCGATCAAACGCTTGCCCATCCGCCCCGCGGCACCGTGAATGGCGATGTTGGTTGTCATGGTGAGAACTCAGACTGTAGGCCGGAACAAGGTAATCCGAAGTTCCGGCGGGAACTGCAAATCAAGCCGGAACAGCGCGAGTACGCTTGTTCCGGCCTACTCGTTAACTATAAAGTTGAATCGCCTTGATGATCTCGCCCAAATCATTCGGCACGGCGACCGCCCGGTTGGCGAATGAGGCTCGCCGCACGCCGCGGCTGCCGAGCACTTTGTTGAACTGTTCTTGATCGGTGGTGTGGTAGGCAACGGTCGCGGTCGGGTCTTTGAGCTGATGACCCGTGAGAATGCAAACGACCCGATCATCCGTGCCAATGATCCCTTGATCGCGCAGCAGCCGAGCGCCGGCGACACTGGCAGCACTCGCCGGTTCGCAGCCGAAGCCGCCGGCACCGACTTTGGCTTTGGCATCAAGCATTTCTTGATCGCTCACCTGCCGCACGACGCCGTCGCAGGCCTCGAGCGCTCGCAAGCACTTCCGCAGGTTCACCGGGCGGTTGATTTCGATGGCACTGGCGATCGTCGAGGCCTTCCGCCCCAATTGATCGAGCTCTTGATAGTAATGATCGGCGATGCTCATGTTTGCCCGGCCACCATTCCAGCGCAGGCCCCGATGCTCGAACAGTTCGAACAGAGTGTCGGCGCCGGACGCATTGATGACGGCCAATCGCGGCAAGCGATCAATCAGGCCCAGTTCTTTCAACTCAGTGAACGCTTTGCCGAAGGCGCTGCTGTTGCCGAGGTTGCCGCCGGGGACCACGATCCAATCGGGCAGTTCCCAGCGCAGCGCTTCGAGCACGCGGTACATGATCGTTTTCTGTCCTTCCAAGCGGAAGGGATTCACACTGTTGACGAGATAGATGCCCAAATCGCGCGAAATCTCTTGCACGCGGGCCATCGCATCATCGAAGTCGCCGGCGATTTGCACCGTAAGCGCGCCATAGTCGAGCGCTTGCGAGAGCTTGCCATAGGAAATCTTGCCGCTGCCGATGAAGATCACCGCCTTCATCAACTTCGTGGCCGCACAGTACATGGCCAGCGACGCACTGGTGTTGCCCGTCGAAGCACACGCGGCCCGCTTGGCGCCGATCGCGCGGGCGTGCGTGAAGGCGGCGCTCATGCCGTTGTCTTTGAAGCTGCCCGAAGGATTCATTCCTTCATACTGCAGATACAACCGGCCGGGCTTCATCCCGACATACGTCCCCACAAAATCGCACTGCTGCAACAGCGTTTGCCCTTCGCCGATAGTGACGCAGGTCTCCGGTTTGGCAAACGGCAACAGTTCATGAAAGCGATAGATGCCGCTGAACCGCAGTGGCTCGTTGCGGCGGGACCACATCTGCTCGAAATACTTCAGCGACGACGGCGGCTCGGTCTTGTTCCAGTCGTACAGCACGTCCAGCAAGTCGCCGCACTTGGGGCAGGCCGTGCGAGCGTCTTCCGGCCCACAGGTGTAGCCACACTGCAGATTCAAGCATCGCTGATAGGCGAAATCGCTGAGTGGCACGGGGGAAGACAGTTGGAGTTGGAGTAAAGAAGGGGCGCGACGCGTGTTTGATAGTTTACCGGATGGGGGCGGGAGTCGGGAGTCAGGGATCAAGAGTCAATCTGCGGAATAGGCGCGTAGACAAGGCGCGACGAAGTCGCGCCTCACTCGCTGGTCCCTAATCTTTGGGCCCCTTCATCCCTACCGCCGCATTGTCCCCACCGCTCCCGCTTGTTGCACGCTGCGCTGGGTCACTGGCTGGGCCCGCTGCGAGGTGCGAATGGCGGGAGTAGGTTGGCCCGCTTGATGAATGTTCTTGCCAGGCACGGGCGGAGTCGATTGATGATCCCAATTCTCGTGCAGGATGTTGCTCGAGCCGCCGTTGCCGCAGGTGCTGCAGCCGCCGCTGGGACCCGACGAATACCCGGCCGAGTAACCTCCACCGCAAGCACCACAGCCCGCGCCACCGCAACTGTTGCACGAATTGCAGCAGACGATGGCCGACCAGAGGCGCTGCAGCGGACCGGGGCCGCAGCAGCGGGGACCGACAAAATTGCCACACTGATTGCAGGGATCGCAGCAATCAGGCGGATCGCTGATCCACTCGCCCCAGTAGCGATTGCCACAACTGCCGCCGGCATAGCACCGGCCGTTCAGCCAGTATTTGAGGCCGCCGCCACAAGGACTGCAGGTCAAGCTGGGGGATCCGCAGGTTGCTCCGCAACTTGAGCCACAACTTGAACCGCAAGTCGGTCCGCACGTGGGTCCACACGTGGGCCCGCAAGCAGCACCACAGCCGGCCAACAAGCCCGGCCGGCCGCAAGGACCGCAGCAGCAACCGCTGGCAGAAAGAAGAGCGACCAACACCGTCGGCAAGGCCCACTTGAACATGGCTGTAGCTTCCGTGCTCGACCAACCGCGGAACAATAGACAACCGGCTGCCAACAAGCGACAACGGCGGCTCCGCAACATGGCGCCCGGCGTGGGCGTCCAAAGAACTATCGGCCCACACAATCGGCAGAATCGAGAAAATCCCTACAATCGGCAAATCTTGCCGCCGCGGAATTCTGATTGACGACCGGGGTATTGAGCTCCTCGGGTTACAATCAAATTTTCGCAGACCGACCGGCTCATGATTTGCGGTTTTCAATTGACGAATGATCGCCACGAACCTAGACTGGTAGGTCTAGCACTATGCTTACATAAAACGGAATGGCCGACGTAACCCCTTGGTGGCCATCAGCTTGCTAGCGATCCCATGAAACTTCAGTACGCCCTCTTTGCAGAAAATGCTGACCGATTCAAGGACAGCCGCCTCTGCCTATTTGGCGCTGATTTTGACACTTTCCATGTGCCGGAAGTGCCAATAGCGCTACCATTCCACCTGGTGGCGAAGGTTGTGTTTGACGAAACGGATGGAGAAAAAGTCTTTCAAGCATGGTTAGAGGTCGTAAACCCGCTCAACGAGCGGAAGCCTTTTCCTGTTCCGCCGCTAGCCCTCAAGCTGTCTGAGCCAATGAACTTTCAGGACGCAAGATTGCGATTGTCGGCTGTTCACTTTAGGTTGGCTGTCAACTTCCAACATGCGGGAATCTATCGCTTTTTCCTAATGGTCGAGAGCGTTGAATTGGCGTGCCTTCCACTTAACATCGTGCTAACGCCAGATACGGAGTCGGAGGCAAGGCAAAGCGTGGGGCCAGCAATATGACATACTACTTTGAGTGCAACGCCAAGGACGTTCAACCGCAATTGGTGGTTAGGGTTAGTTGCTCGTCTTCAGCCCTGGAAACGAATGTGATTTCACGCCGCTTTACCGAGGTTGCGGACTTGCAAATCAGCGTCCTTAACTATGACGAGGCGGCAGGCTCACAGATTCAGCCGTTTGACCCGCACGAGCATCTGGACAACATGTCGGACGAGGAATATCGTTCGTTCATCCAAACTGCGGTAAATTGCCCGGCCAACCACACACTGCCTGCGTATAGCGTCCCGACGCGAGAATAAATAGCGGGACGATTCGGCAAATGCCACCTCCGCTATTTTCAAAGCCGTTCAACCTGGAAATGGTTGCGGACCTTGGCGACTTTAGTTGTGGCGATGGCATTTTTGCTAAGTTCGCGGATGAATGGATTCGATGCACGAATCCCAAAAACTCTGCCGCCAGGTCGATGACCTTTGGCACGCTGGTGTGGCTTTATTACCTCGAGTCGGGGCAGTTGATTGGGTTTGGTTCTGTCGGCCCCACAAAACGACAACCAGACGGATCATTGCCGCCCGTTGGCCTCATTCCACAACTGGGCGTGCATCGTGATTTTCACCGCTATCCGCCAGGAGCAGATCGAAACGACCGCATTTCATCGGCAATTGTTCGTGACTTAATCAGCAAGGCGCGCGAACTTCAATTCGGCACTTTGGTGCTTTATGTGCATAAAGACAACATCTCCGCCAAGAACCTATACGACCGAAATCAGTTTGTAGCCGTACCGCCTCCCGACGAAAGCGGATACGAAACCATGATGGTTAGAATCTGAAACTCGCGGCACGCCAAATCGGAATCGTTGATTCGCTGCCCCCGCTCCGGGGAAAACGGTTGCTATCGGGCCTCGCACTGTGCTATTAATTTGGGATTCGGGGATTTGCCCCTCGTTCCCTGTCCTTCCCCCGGAGCCTCCCGATGCGTCTCTGCCGCTACCAACAACGCGACTCCATCCAAGTCGGCCTCTACGATGAGAAGTCGATTATCAACCTGGCCGCTGCCGTCACCGCCTATGCCGCGGGGACGCACGACAAGCTACCGATTCCCGTCGGCGATTCACTGCTGGACCTGCTACCTGGCGGTAAGAATGCGGAGGCGGCGAAGAAGGTCGCGGAGTGGGTCACTCGCAATGAAGCTGCCTTGCCAGCGAGCGCCCGCGTGGAAACGGACAAAGTGCAACTGCTGCTGCCCATTCCGCGGCCGAACAAACTACTGCTGCTCGCGGGCAACTACAACGCGCACATTCAAGAAGGGGGCGGCATTCCGACCGAGCGGAAAGAAACCTTTCCCTATGTCTTCATGAAGCCGCCCAGCACCACGCTCACCGATCCCGGCAAACCCGTGCTGGTGCCGAAGTCATCGCCCAACGCGATTGATTGGGAAGTCGAACTCGCCGTCGTGATTGGCAAAGGTGGCCGGCATATCAGTGAATCGACGGCCTTGTCACACGTCGCGGGGTACACCGTCGTCAACGATATTTCCGACCGCAAGTTCAAACCCAATCCCGAACGCAAGGAGCGAAAGAACGACAGCTTCTTCGATTGGCTGCACGGCAAGTGGCACGATTCGTTCTGCCCCTGCGGCCCCTGCATTGTCTCCGCCGCCGATGTGCCCGATCCGCAAAAGCTGAAGATGAAATTGAGCGTCAACGGCAAGGTCTGGCAGGATGCATCCACGGCCCAGCAGATTTTCCCCGTCGCTGCCGTCATCGAGTTCATCAGCCACATCGTGACGCTCGAGCCGGGCGACATCATCGCCACCGGCACCCCCGCCGGCGTCGGCAACGCCACCGGCACCTACTTGCACGCGGGAGACAAACTCGAAGCCTGGATCGAAAACATCGGCACCCTCACCTCGCCTGTGAAGGACGAGGCCGCGTAGGCGAGTCATTCCATGACTCGCGTCGTTTTGCGATGAGGTTTCTCGTGGAGACAGGTGAGGTGAATGGCTTGCCGTTTGGCTATCATGACAAGTAGGAGTAGCGTCGTCCGCAGCGGGAACGAGGTGGGTCATGGAACTGGAAGGGGTGGTTCAAAACGGGGTTATCGTGCCCGATGATGCGCTGGCGCTGACGGAAGGAACTCGGGTGCGTATCGAGGCGGTGAAGGTTGCTGAGCCAACGACTTTTGGCCAGGCGTTCGGCGACCTGGTAAGGGATTGCCCTGATTTGCCGACTGACCTCGCGGCCCAGCATGAACACTATCGCCTGGGTACGCCGAAGCGATGACCGTTTTCCTGGATACCTACGGTTTGATCGCCTGGATCAATACGAGGGACGCTGGACACCAACGTGTTAAGTCGTTGACGGCCGACCACCATTTCGAGCAGGCTGGTTTTCAAGCCATCTTTAAGTAGCACGTCAACTCTGCCGAAGCTGGCAGCACGCGGGACTCCAATCGGCGACGGGTTGAGCAAAGTTCGCAGGAGAGGTTCGTTCATTGTCCGCAGCGCGGCTTGTACATGCAAGTTGCACTCGCTGAAACCCAACCGCTAGCCGGGCCGCTAGCACTGCCGCGAAATCGCTCTTGTCGCTCGCGGGGGTGGGCGGCTACATTGCGGGCCGCTCACGGGTGCGGCTGAAGGGAGTCTTGGGCCGCAGAATTCTTGAGGGGAAAGGATTCCAATGAACCTCACACTCTCGGCGATTGCCGAATTGGTCGAAGGCGAGTTGCACGGCGATGGCCAGTTGCTGATCAGCGGCGCGGCCACGCTCGCCACCGCGAAACCGGGTGAAATCACGCTGGCTGACAACATCAAGCAGGCTCGGCATTTGGCCGCGAGCGCTGCGACCGCGGTGCTTGTGCCGCTCGATTATTCGCCGACCGATCGACCGTTTATCAGCGTCGCCAATGTCCACGCGTCGTTTGCGCTAGTGGTCCAGCACTTCCGGCCGCCACGAGCGCGACGGGCGGTCGGCATCAGTCCCCTGGCTTCGATCTCCGCTTCGGCTCAACTTTCGGCGGGCGTCGAGATTCATCCGATGGCGGTGATTGGCGATGATGTGGAGATTGGCGCCGGGACGATCATTCATTCCGGCGTCCGCATTTTGGAGGGCTGCCGGATTGGCGCTGGGACCACGATCTTTCCGAACTCGGTGCTCTACGAAAACACCATTGTCGGCGACCGCTGCTTGATTCACGCGGGCGCGGTGCTGGGCGCTTATGGCTTCGGCTACAACTCGACCGGCCCCACGCACGTACTTTCGTCGCAACTGGGCTGGGTGGAAATCGGCGACGATGTGGAGATTGGCGCTGCGAGTTGCATCGACCGCGGCACTTATGGACCGACCACGGTTGGCGATGGCACCAAGCTCGATAATCAGGTGCAGATTGGGCACAATTGCCGCATTGGGAAGCACAATTTGATCTGCTCGCAATGTGGCCTGGCGGGGAGCAGTTCCACGGGCGACTTTGTGGTGATTGCCGGGCAGGCTGGCTTGCGCGACCACGTACATGTGGGCGATCACTCTTCCGTTGGCGCCAAATCGGGCGTGATGAACGATGTGGAGCCGAACTCGCGCATCGTCGGCATTCCGGCGACGGAGGAGCGGCATCAACTGAGCTGCGTGGTGGCCGTGCATCGCTTGCCTGGGTTGCGGCAGCAGGTGACGCAGTTGCAGAAGCAGGTGGATGCGCTGCAGGCGCGGCTGGTGAAGGATGCGCCGCAGGCGGATGCGGCGTGAGCAAAAGAAGTAGCTGAATTCGCCAGAATTCATTCCCTGCCGGTCTGAATTCTGGCGAATTCAGCTACACACAAGTGGCAGTGCAATTTTGCGATGACTTCCAAAAACTCCCCCGCCGTTGGATTGATCGCTGGTTGGGGGCGATATCCCATTGTCATTGCCCAGGCGCTGAAGGCTCAGGGGACGGCTGTGCATTGCATCGCGATTGCCGGTCATGCGGATCCGGAACTCGCGAAGATTTGCAATACGCACCGGCAGTTTGGCATCGCTCGCATTGGCGGCGCGATCCGGCATTTGCAGCGGCTAGGCGTCACGCGGGCAACGCTGGCGGGCAAGGTTTTCAAGCACAAAGTTTTGTATGGCCGATTCGGTTGGCTGTCATTGATGCCCGACGTGCGGACGTTTTGGGCCTTCGTGCCGGCCTATCTCACGCGTCGGCAGGACCGTAAGGACGATACATTGCTGAACATAGTGGTCGCTGAATTTGCCAAGGATGGAATTCATATGGCGCCTGCCACCGACTTCGCCCCGCAACTGCTGATTACCGCTGGAGTGCTAACGCGCCGGCAACCGACGGCCAGCGAACAAGCCGACATCCGCTTCGGCTGGCAAATCGCCAAGGATCTCGGCCGGCATGATGTGGGCCAAAGCGTGGCCGTGAAAGGTCAAGCGGTGCTCGCGGTCGAAGCTGTCGAAGGAACCGACGAGTGCATCCGCCGCGCGGGGCTGCTTTGCCGGCAAGGCGGGTTTGCAGTCATCAAGGTCGCCAAGCCACAGCAGGACATGCGATTCGATGTTCCCACTGTCGGCATCGGCACTATCGAAACATTGGTCGCCGCCCGGAGCAAGCTGCTGGCGATTGAAGCGGGCAAGACGATTGTGCTCGATCAGGACGAAGTTGTCCGCCTCGCCAATCAACATGGCATCGCCATTGTGGCCATTCACGCCGGGAGCGAAATCGCCTAATGACGCTCATTGATCGCTACATCCTGGGGCTGTATCTCAAAGCCTTGCTCCTGACCCTCGTCGTGCTGGGCGGGATGTATGTCTTGATCGACTTGATCAACAGTGGGGACGATCTATACGTATATGCCAAAGATGGTCCGCTCGGTTCATTTCCCGCGCTGATGCTGGAATACTATGGCCCGCGCGTGCTCTGGGTTTTTGATCGCGCTGCCGGCATGCTTGCCACCGCGGCCGCCCTGTTCGCCGTCACGTGGCTAATGCGGACGCAGGAACTGACCGCCCTGCTCGCGGCGGGAATTCGGCCGGCGCGGGTCGTTCGTCCCATTCTGCTGGCGACCATTGTCGTGGCGGGACTCGGCGCTGCGAATCGTGAAATCTGGCTGCCGCATTTTCGATCGCAACTCGCCCGCAATGCACAGGATTGGAATGGGGACAAAGCCAAGAATTGTACGCCGCAGTTCGATCCGCGCAGCGACGTGCTCCTCTCGGGCAAGCGGACGGTTGGCAAAGAGCGACGGATCGAAGCCCCGCTGTTCCGGCTGCTGTCGCCGGAACTCGCAGCCTGGGGTCGGCAGATCACCGCGGAGTCGGCCTGGTATCTCCCTTTCGACAAAGGCCGCCCCGCCGGGTATTTGCTGACCGGCGTTAAGCAACCGACGAATCTCGCCAAAGTCAGTTCGTTGGTCCTGCAAGGCGAAGCAGTGTTGCTCAGCCCCAGCGACACTCCCTGGCTCAAGCCGGACGAATGTTTTGTCGTGAGTGTGGTCAGCTTCGAGCAATTTTCCCTGGGCAGCAGTTGGCGGCAGAACCTCTCGACCCAAGAACTTGTCACAGGACTGAAGAACCGCTCGCTGCAATCCGGGGCTGATATCCTGGTCACGATGCACGGCCGGTTCGTGCAGCCAATCTTGGACCTGACGCTCGTTTTTTTGGGATTGCCGCTGGTGCTCTCGCGTGGCAACCGTAATATTTTCGTAGCGGGCGCGATCTGCCTGGGACTGATGGCCACATTTTTTGTCGTATCGCTGATTTGTCAGGGGCTCGGCAACAACTACTTGCTGGAACCGACCTTGGCCGCGTGGCTCCCCGTGCTGATCTTCGCTCCGCTGGCGTTTGTGCTGGCGCGCCCGTTGTGGGATTAGCAGTAGGATGGGCACTCTTGCCCGTCAGACGGGCAAGAGTGCCCATCTTACAAATCACCGGGTTAATCTTAGACAGGTACTAAGCCAATGGCGGCTGAAACCCCTTGGGTCGAAGGGCTGACAATCGGACAAGTTCTGCGCGAGACGGCGCGAGCGCATCCCGGCAGCGATGCGCTCGTGTTTCCGCAAACCGGCCGACGCTGGACTTGGGAACAGTTCGACGCCGAAGTCGATCGCGTGGCCCGCGCGCTGATCGCGCTCGGCTTAGAACATGGCGAGCATCTGGCCCTCTGGGCAACCAACGTGCCGCAGTGGGTGCTGCTGCAATTTGCGACGGCGCGGATCGGCGTGGTGCTGGTCAACATCAACCCGGCATATCGGCCGTTTGAACTGGAATATGTTCTGAAGCAAAGCGATTCAGTCGCGCTGATGCTCGTCGAGAAATTCAAGTCGTCCGATTATTTCTCGATGCTGAGCGAGATCTGCCCGGAGCTGATTACTACGACGGCCGGGCTGATCCACAGCGAAAAGTTCCCCAAGCTGCGGCGGATTGTGGCCCTCTGTGATTCCTCGCCGGAGACCATGCTCAGTTGGCCGGCACTCTTGAGGCTGGCAGACAAGATTACCGACAAACAATTAAAGGAGCGCGAACAAGCGACGGCCTGCAACCAGGCGATCAACATTCAGTACACTTCCGGCACAACTGGCTTCCCCAAAGCGGCGATGCTCAGTCATCGCAACTTGCTGCTGAATGCCTATCATGTCGGCAATTGTCAGCGGCTGACCGCCGTCGATCGGCTCTGCATTCCGGTTCCCTTTTATCATTGCTTCGGATGCGTCCTCGGCACTCTGTGCTGCGCGGTGCATGGGGCTGCGATGATCGTCCCCGCGGAATACTTTCAGCCGACGGCCACGCTCGAAGCCATTGAAAGGGAACGCGCGACGGCCGTGTATGGCGTGCCGACGATGTACATCGCGCAGTTGCAAGACGCCACGTTGCCAGGGCGGGATCTCACGTCGTTGCGGACCGGCATTATGTCCGGCAGTCCGTGTCCGATTGAAGTCATGAAGCAAGTCAGCGAAAAATTCGGCGTGCGCGAATTGACCATCGCCTATGGCCAGACGGAAGCTTCGCCGGTCATCACGCAAACGCGGTGCGACGATTCGCTCGAACTGCGCGTGGAAACCGTCGGCCGGCCGCTGCCGGGCTGGGAAGTGAAGATCGTGGATGCCGAGACGGGCAACACGCTGCCGGACAACACGCAGGGCGAGCTGTGCGCCCGTGGCCACGGCGTGATGCTTGGCTATTACAACAATCCTGAGGCCACCGCCGGGGCCATCGACTCGTCGGGTTGGCTGCACACGGGCGATCTCGCCGTTCGTTTGCCCACTGGTTACTACAAGATCACCGGCCGCTTGAAAGACCTGGTGATTCGCGGCGGGGAAAACATCTATCCGCGCGAAATTGAAGAGTTTTTGTTCACGCACCCGGCCGTGGAACAGGCGGCAGT
The DNA here is from genome assembly GCA_043744755.1 of Anatilimnocola sp. Classification (GTDB taxonomy): domain Bacteria; phylum Planctomycetota; class Planctomycetia; order Pirellulales; family Pirellulaceae; genus Anatilimnocola. Next base: position 1,647 of record JAYTUF010000626.1, on the reverse strand, counting down.
CGTCGGCGTGCCCGATCCCAAGTATGGCGAAGAATTGTGCGCTTGGATCAAATTGCGATCAGGTCAGACCGCGACCGAAGACGAAATTCGCCAGTACTGCAAGCACAAGCTGGCGCACTTCAAAACGCCTCGCTACGTCAAGTTCGTCGAGGCGTTTCCGCAAACCGTCACCGGCAAGATTCAAAAGTTCCGCATCCGCGAAATCATGCGCGAGGAACTTGGCCTGCAAGAACAGCAGACCGCTTAAACAGGCTTAGGGAGTGATTGCTCGGAACGTATTCCGCACCGGCTGCCCGGGCACATACACCTGGCGCGTGCCATACACGCTACGGCCACCCACAACGGGCCGACCCACAACGTAAGGATAGGCCGTTGGAGCATAGACGGGCGCATAGAACGTCGATACCACAGGTGCCGGAGCATAGTACGTCGTTACCACAGGCACCGGAGCATAGTATGTCGATACCACAGGCGCCGGAGCATAGTACGTCGCCCGTATGACAGGCGCCGGACTGTAAACCGGCGCATACGCCGGAGGCGCGTAATAAGTTGTCACCGGCCGGGCAGCATAATAGGGCTGCGCGATATACGGCTGTGCCGCAAAGGCTGGAGCAACCAGCGGCGCTGCCGGCGCGTAGTAGGTGGTGACTGGCGCGCCAACGATATACTGCGAGTGTACGTTGGCGGCAAAAGCTCCGAACAAGAGAGCGGTTGTGAATGCAAAAGTCTTCATGAGCGAGGCTCCTGAGCAGAATGCGAGTCGGATTTCCACGTACCGGTTATTATAAACCAGCAAACCGTGGGCCGCGAGCCTCTCCAACCCCTTCGTGCGTCGCTCTTTTTATGGCAGCTTGATCTCGAAATTCTTCGGCACTTTCCCCTCGACGATGGTGTGCTTTTCCTCCGTCTGCGTGTTGTACTTAGGCGGGAACATCTGCACTCCCTTGGGCTGGGTGCCCTGACTGGCGGTATCCGGGACTTCCGTGCTGCCCCCTTTCAGCCAATAGAGTTCCACCTTCTTGTCGCCGGTGGGCATGGTGATTTCGTACTTCCCTTGCTTGATGATGCAATCGGCAGGCTGCGAATCACCATTGGCTGGCACCAGACGAATCAGCCCGCCATCGACGGGCTCGCCGTTGAGCGTCACCACGCCGCCGATCGTGCCTTGCGGCGGGCCTTGTTGACAACCGGTCAGGAGTGCGACCAGGAACAGCAGCAGTGCATTTTTCATACGTGAACGCCGGGAACGGGTGTCGGGATCAGAGTGACAGCATTCTAAAGGCAGACGGACAAGAGTGCTCCATCGTACAGCGAAAGCGGCCGCACACTAGCGGCGGCCGTTAAGCTTTGCGGCCTGTACTAATTGCAACGAAACGTTTCTTTATGTCCGGCGTGCTGGCTGTAGCAAATCGTTTAGTTGTCCCGCATGCTCCGCCGATTCTAATTGGAAGACCAACGCCCCTGAGAACTGGGGGTGGCACGCAGAACTCGTAGCGGAAACTCCGATGATCCGGCTTCTTCCTCTGATGGCGCTGGCTGTTTGGCTGGCAGCGGCTCCCCGCGTGTCCTGGGCACAGGTCCGCAGCATGCCCTATCGCCCCACGTGTGAAGCGCCGGCCAGGGAACCTTCCTGCGAAGCAGGCCGCC
>JAYTUF010000625.1:0-5105 GCA_043744755.1 Anatilimnocola sp. | reverse complement strand
AGCCGGCCGATGTCGTTACCTGGGAAGCTTCGTTGCATCTAAAGGAAGAAGAGTTCACCCGCGCGGTGGCTCTGGCCTTGTTCGATTACTTGCGGAAGAGCCGATCGCGCGGCTTTGTCGTCTCGCTCAGCGGCGGCGCGGATTCGACGGCGGTTTCGCTGCTCGTGTCACTCGCTGTGAGTCTCAGCCTGGCAGAACTGGGGCGTGAGGCGTTTCTCGCCAAGCTTGGCTACATCAGCGATTTGGCGGATGCGGTCGATGGCAAGGAATTGGTTCGCAAGCTTCTGACTTGCGCGTATCAGGCCACGCGTAACAGCGGCCCGGTGACGCGCAACGCCGCCCGCACCGTAGCGGAAGCGGTGGGGGCGGAATACTTAGAGCTCGATGTCGATGCCTTGGTGCAAGGCTACATTGACGTGGTCAGTGGCGAACTTGGCCGGCCGTTAACCTGGCAGACAGACGACATTGCTTTGCAAAACATTCAAGCCCGCGTTCGCTCGCCCAGCGTATGGATGCTCGCGAACATCAAGAATGCCCTGCTCCTCTCGACCAGCAATCGCTCGGAAGCCGCGGTCGGCTATGCCACGATGGATGGTGACACCAGCGGCGGACTCTCGCCCATCGCGGGCATCGACAAGAATTTTCTCCGCCATTGGCTGCGGTGGTTTGAGAAAGAAGGCCCAATGGAAACGGCCGCCTTCATCGGTGGTCCGTTGGCCGCGCTTTCCGTCGTGAACGAACAAGCGCCCACCGCGGAACTGCGTCCCGCTGTTTCCAAGCAGACCGACGAAGACGATCTCATGCCCTATGATTTGCTGGACGCGGTCGAGCGAGCGGCAATCCGCGACAAGCTTTCGCCCAGCGACATCTGGCGGGTGATGCAAGTCGAGTTTCCGCAGCACACGCCCGGGCAGCTCGCGGTTTGGGTAGAGCGGTTCTTCAAGCTCTGGTGCCGGAACCAATGGAAGCGCGAACGCTACGCACCGTCATTCCATCTCGATGACGAAAACCTCGATCCCAAAACCTGGTGCCGCTTTCCGATTCTCTCGGGCGGCTATGAACGTGAACTGGCGGAGCTGCGAAAGCTCGTGGGGCCAGCGTCTAACTCGCACTAACGACTCACCGCAGCGGGCGTCGTTGGCACTTCCGACATGGCCGTTGTTACCGCAGTGACAACTACCACTGCCGGCGCGACTGGAAGTTTGATCGTGATGGCCGTGCCGCGCCCCACGGTGCTCTCGACGCGAATCCGCCCGCGATGGGATTCGACGATTCGCTTACAGGCCGCGAGGCCCAAACCAGTGCCTCCCTGGCCCGATTCGTCGGGGCCACTCTTGGTGGTGAAGAACGGATCGAAGATCTGCCGCAACTTATCGGCGGGGATACCTCCGCCGGTGTCGCGGACCGTTAGATCGACGGTTTGCTGCGTCTGATCATGTTCGACGCGGATGATCAGTTGCCCGCCGCTGGGCATCGCTTGCCGGGCGTTAATCAGCAGATTCAAGAGGATCTGCTGAATCTGATTTCCCACCGCCCACGCCGGCGGGGCGACGCCGATCTGCAAGTCAACCGCGATGCGATACTTGCTTAGCTCGCGATCGAGCAGGAGCAGTGTTTCGTCGATCAGCGTGGACAGATCGGTCGGCGCGAATGAGATCGCCCGGTTGCGAGCCATCCCCAGCACGCTGCCGGTGATCTTCGCGGCGCGTGTTGCAGCGTTGTAGATTTTTTCGAGGGCTTTGTCGCGAGTTGGTTCGTCCTTATGACGCATCCCCATTCGTGCGTAGTTGAGTACCGTCATCAGAATGTTGTTGAACTCGTGCGTCGTCGTGCTCATCAGCTCGCCCAGCGACGTCAGTTTCTGAGCTTGCAGCAACTGCTCTTCCAGCAGCGCCACCTTTTGCTGCAGGTCCGCGTGGCGGTCTGCTAGCGATGCTTCCGGGTTGTTGCTGCCGTGCGTGCTTGACATGTCGTTCTGGCCCTCTGTCCCTTCCGCAGTCCGCCTGGCTTGCCCCGCTCCTGCGAACTTAAGGGCTTGCGCTGGCGATGGATAACCACTCCGACGTTATCGTCGAATCGAACTGGCTCGCATGACTTCGGGGCGGTACAATCCGCGTCATTCAAAATTGCGAGGAACTGGCTGCAAGGAGGCAGCGATGCACACTGTAGAAATGCGCGAACGAATGATCCGCGTGGCCGAAGAGCTCGGTTACCACGTGCGGCAAGAATGGCTGGGGGGCAGCGGCGGCGGCCTGTGCGAATTCGGGGGCAGGCGACATATTTTCTTGGACCTGGCTCTTTCCGCGCCGGAGCAACTCGATCAACTGGCCAGCGCGCTCGCCCAGGATCCCGGGATTCACGCGCTGAAGTTGCCAACGCAATTGCAACCACTGCTGGGACTCCGCCGCGCTGCTTAGTTTACAGTCCGTCAGACGTCGCTGCGATTTAGCCAACCATCGGCGTGCCAAGGACTTCCGAATTGTGAACGCCGACTTGCGTCACCGCGGCGACAAGATTTCCACGCCGCCGACCCGCGCGCGAAACGCCGGTCTCGGTGCGTCGGCAACTGTTTTTCCGGTCTTTCGCCCGCAGCATGAAGGGAGCGTGAATTTTTCTTCGCCAGTCCTTTGCTTGCCGGTTTGACTCTCTAGCTAGCACGGCTACAATCGCCCTCGTCGTAACGGGCAAACACGCGAGTCGGCAATTGACGCTGACTCGTTCTCCTTTCAGGACTCGCGCTGCAATCGCCGGCAGCCACCGTGTGGTTTTGACCACGCTGGTGCAGATCCCCCAACGGAACTTCGGCGCTAGTGGTGCGCGCATAGGATGCGTGAAGCGTGACCAAGGACGATATGGAGATCGTGTCGGCGGTGCAATTGGCATTGGTCGGCAAGGTCGGAGCACAAAGAGTGCGAATGTGGGAAAGCGACGGCGTGACCTGGCAACTGCAGGGGCAAACGCTAACAATTTCGCCCCGCGATTCCTTCCGACTAGATCGGTTGAGGAAATTTCGCGCCGAGTTTCAAGCGGCCGCCTGTGACGTTCTCGGTCCACAAGCGACCGTCGATCTGAAACTGAACGACGTTGCGATCACTGCTCCCGCGGAACCCAGGAAATTAACGGTTCAACGCGAATTTCCAGCGATTAAACCAGCCGGGCCGTTGCCGACCGTAGATGGTACAATCGAGCCACTGGCTGACCGTCGTCAGGATTCCCAGCCGCCAGTCATATTCCGATTGCCGACCACGTCCTCTGCAAGTCACAATGGTGCCGGCGCCGCCGACCCGACTGCTTCCACCGCTTCGCAACCTGTTCAGCCCGCACCGAATCGCATGATCCGCCGTAATTTTGCTTCACTGGATGCTTTTGTCGTGGGAGAGGGGAATCGTCTCGCGCACGCGGCGGTCAACAATTTGCTCGGTCAGCTCGGTCGCTATTCACCCCTGTTCCTGTCCGGTCCGCCGGGCAGCGGCAAGACGCATTTGCTCGAAGGTGTTTGGCGCACCGCCCGGCAAACCGCTCCACAGCGCCGGACCATTTATCTTTCTGCGGAACAGTTCACCACTCAGTTCGTCGAAGCCTTGCGTGGTTCTGGGTTGCCGAGCTTCCGGCGAAAATATCGCGACGTCGAGCTGCTGCTGATCGACGATCTGCAGTTCTTTTGCGGCAAGCCATCTACTTTGGTCGAATTGCAACATACAGTTGATACGCTGCTGCGAGCAGGCAGGCAGATTGTGTTCGCCGCCGATCGCACGCTAGGCGATCTCAAGAACCTGGGGAGCGAACTGGTTGCCCGCATCGGCGGGGGTTTGGTTTGCGGCATTGATGCCGCCGATCTGCCAACCCGGCTGGGAATTCTCGAACACCTGGCCAAGAGCCACGAAACACCGACGCCCCGCACCGTGCTCGAATGGCTCTCCACGCAACTCGATGGAGACGCTCGGCAATTGGCCGGCGCGCTCAATCGCTTGCATGCTACCAGCGAAGCATTGAATTGCCGCATCGATTTGCCTTTTGCCCAGCGAGCACTTGCCGACCTCGTGCGCGTGAATCGCAAAGCAGTCCGCTTGGCTGACATCTCCAACACCATCTGCGAAATGTTCGGCATCGACGAACAATCGCTGCAATCGGAAAGCAAATCACCGGTCGTCAGCCATCCGCGGATGCTGGCGATGTGGCTCGCCCGCAAATACACCCGCGCCGCCCTCTCCGAAATTGGCAAGCACTTCGGCCGCAAGAGCCACACCACCGTTATTTCCGCTGAAGACAAAGTGAGTCAATGGCTCGTCAGCGGCAGCAAGAACCTGCTCCTCCCCGAAGGAGACTGCCGTTTGGAAGACGTCGTCAAACGGGTGGAATTGCAACTTCGTCTGGCTTGACCTGCAGTCGCCTATTTTGGCGCATCTGCTTTTCCCAGCAGGCGGGTAATCAACAGCGCGACGTCATTTTGCACCTGCCGATGTTCGTCGGCGAGCAGGTTTTCTAAGGCGGGCAAAACAGCAGTTGCTTCATTGCCCGCATCCGCCAAGGCATGTGCGGCGGCTAAACGAACATTGACGGAAGAATCTTCCAGCGATGCTAACAGCTTTCGTTGCGCCCAGCCTGATTCGTCCGCCGGGGCGATCTTTCCCAGTAGCGGGACGAATTGTCGCAGCGCTAATTCGTCTTGCACGGCGTACATTTCTTGCAACACTGGAAGTGGGGCACTCGACGTTTTGTCAATCAAGCAGATCGCTTCGGCGGCTGCAAATCGGAGGGCACGGTCGTTGCTCGCCAAATGCGGTAGCAATCGCCCGACCGCCACTCGCGCCGTAGGGCCAATTTTGCCCAAGGCAGCCATCGCGGTTTTCAACCGTGTCGCGTCGTCGGAGACCAGATCATCCAGAAATGTCTTGATGGCTGGCTCTCCGATGGAAGTCAACGTCGCTTCAATTCTCTCCGGGGGCGTGCCCTCTGAATACGCCAGATCCCGCAGCAGCGACAGCTTGGGCACGGCATCGGCCGCTTTAGGATCGGCGCATCAATAACTGCCGTACTCATTCCGGAACAGCGCGGTAGTTCCATTTAGGGAGCAGGTTGTCGAAGAGGAGCGTCACGTTGTCTTT
>JAYTUF010000624.1:0-5105 GCA_043744755.1 Anatilimnocola sp. | reverse complement strand
CTTTCCAACGCAGCAAGCCCCACGTAAGACCCCTCACCCTAACCCTCTCCCCGATTTTACGTGGAGTACCATGAGTACCGAGGAGAGGGGACCGGAATGTCACTTCGGCAAACTGTCCCCCAGCTTGCGAATCCAGTTGCCGTGCATGATACCGGCGATGTCGGGCGGACTATAGCCTCGCTTTTCCAGAATCGGCGCGATGGCTTGCAGGTCGGCGATGGAATCGAGATCGAGCGCGGTTTGCTCGCGGCCGTAGCCGCCGTCGAGATCGGAGCCGATCGCGCAGTGCCGCGTGGTGCCGGCGAGCTGGCAGATGTGATCGATGTGCAGGGCGATGGTTTCGATCTTACAGCCCGTTTCTTGGGGCGTGGTTTTGCCGCGAGTCCAATTCGGCACCATCATCCAGGCATCGAAGGCAGCGCCGATGACGGCATCGCGGCGGATGAGTTCCTTCAGTTGTTCGTCGCTGAATTGCCGTTGATGCGGAACGAGTGCGCGGCAATTGTTATGACTGGCCCAGACGGGACCGTCGTAGATCGAAAGCGTTTCCCAAAAGGCGTCATCGGTCAAGTGCGTCGCATCGAGAATGATTCCCAGCCGCTGCATCTCTTTCACTAATTCTCGACCGGCCGCCGTCAAACCACCTTCAGCGCCGGTGCCGGGACTGTAACGACCAGGACCATAATGGGCGGGACCAATCGCCCGCAAACCAGTGGCGAAGGCCAATTCAAGATACGACAGGTCCACCATCGAATCGGCCCCTTCGAGCGACATCACATAACCAATCGGCGCATCGGCGGGCGGACTGTTCTGCCAGAGCGCGACGTGGCGCGACAGGCCCGCGCGATCGATAATTTGCGTCATCTGCCCGGCGCGTTCCAGCGCGCGATACCACGCGAGCTGCCCTTGCGTCTGGGCCCAGGCAATCTCCGGCGCGTGCCAGCCGGGCAAGTTGTTTCCCTCGGCTACATAGCGGGCAATCTGCGTGGCAATGCACAAGCCGATGTTCCCCCGACGCATTTCTGGCAGCGTGCAAACGCCCTCGCCACGATCGACCTTATCGGTCTTGCCTTGCTCGCGGCGGCGAACATCCGCCAGCGGCAAGGTCAAATCGCGATTCCATTCGAGCGCATTCATCGAGAGATCGAGATGGCCATCAACAAGGAACATGAGACGGGTCCTGGGCGAGAGGGCAAAGGAAAGAATTTTGGCAGCCGAGGGGAGCGGCTAGGCATTCACAGGCAGAAGCAAAGGCGCCCCACAGTTTAACATTTGTCCGCGCGAATTATCCTGGCACTGTCAGCTTTTGTCACTCACTCGGCTAAAGCTGCCTCAATCTAGTCAAAACCTCCTCGATTCGAGGAAAGAGCGTTGCAAATCATTAGCTGACTTTGCTACAAAAAATTTTCACGCTGTACCCCAGACGCGCGCGTGTCGCCATTATTCGCGGCTGGAGTTACCTGCCGCTATGTCTACTTTTTCACGTCGGGCCACGGTTGCTTCTCGTGAGACCATGATTCCGGATTACGAGGATCTGGAATTGATCGGCCCTCGATCCGGCGGCGCCGGCGAGACGATCGGCACGCTCCGCCAACAAGAGTTGGAGCAAGCGATCCGCGCGCGACGAACCGCGGCTGGCGTGGCACCGCTGCCGACCGAAGCCGACGAAAGTCACGATCTGGACGGGCATTTCCGAATTGGCGACGGCGGTCGGACTCGGCGATGAATTGGCGATTGCGTTTCTCCCCTGTTTGTTGCCTTTGCTAGCGCTGGGCGTCGGATCGGTCGTCTACTTCATCGGAGCCTGGAGAGGCTCGCGTCGGCTGCGGTCGTGGGGCAATCACGTGTCCAAGTGGAGCGTGATGTTCCTCGTGTTTTTCTGCGGTTGCTCACTGGCTATATTCTTGGGGAACGGCGAGAGCTCGTTGGGTGGCAGTCTCGAATCGGTGAAAGTCCAGTCCTATTTGACTTGGCCGCTGCTCATTCTGACGCTGCTGTTTCTGGTGCCGATGGTCCGCTTCAAGAGCGTGGTCAATAGCGCCCGCGAAGGGGCCCCCGCCTGGCAAGCCATCGCGGCCCGGTTTGTGATTGGCGGCGCGTGTACGCTCACGCCCTTCTTTCTGGTCCATTGGCTGGGACGCGAAAACATTTCGGGCTGGGTCAAAACTCGCGATCCCGATTTACTGCGCGAGGATGTCACGCAGTGGCCCGAGTACCTGCATTGGCGGCGAGAATTGGCTGGGGCAAAGCTTGTTCCGCTACCCCTCCATGAAGCAGAGATTACGCGGCGCATTAAACAGGTCGCCGAATACGACAACGATACCCTGGGAGGCCTGACTCACGAACGACACTCGCGGCAATTCGACTTTGACTTTAAGCATTGGAACGGCTTGCAGCGGGCGAAGTGGCTGCTGGCGTATTTGGTGCGCGGTGATCATTCCGTCATTGGAATTGGCCTGACCAAACTGCGAGAGCTGCGCTGGTTGAAGGAAGAGAATGTCGAGGAGTTCAATGAGTCACTTGGCTTGGACGCTTTAACACTGATCGTCTGGTTCAGGTTGTTGGTGCAGCACACCGCCACGCCGACTTCGACGGAACTCTGGATCGATTGGCTCCGCTGGGGTTACACCGCCGACTGCGCTCAATCGGCGCCGCTCCCCATCAATCGCTTGCGGCAGGTTGATCCGCGGGCTGAAGGTCTGGTGTTTGGTCCCGAACGCGATCTGCGCTGGCGAGATTGGCTGGAAGATGCCCACGAGGGATTCAATCGCTATCTGGCCGATGCGAAAACACGCGAGCAGAGCTTGTTGCGAGTTTCGCAACTGTTGGGGGATGAGCCGGTCCGGCCGAGCACGCCGTTGACGGCGGGCGAGCTCGTCAGGCTGATTCTGGCCTGCCATGACCTGCGGGCCGATTTTCCCTGTGCGAATCGGCGGGACCTGTTTGAAGTCGGCGGCCGACGGCACATGATCTTTGCCGCGACGGTCGCCCTTTCCCAGCTCAACGACTGCGATCCGAAAAGCAGCAGCGGTAAAAAGGACAAAGACAAAACCGACGAGGATCACGCCACGCTGGAAGCCCGTTGCAAACTGGCCGCCACTTTTTATCGCCACCTCTGCCGCGGTGTCTTCTCCGGCGGCAACTCGCGGACCGCCGCCTTGGCCACACTCTGCTTACTTGAGCAGATTATCTTGTACGACAATCGCACGCCGCAGTGGCGACAGTCGCTCGACTGCGTCGCAGCCCTGGTCAAATTGACCGAAGCCGGCAAGCTGTGGGTTGCCAACGATTTGATCCTGAGTTGGTATCAACTACCTGTAACGCGCGGGACGGCTACTTCTTCCCCAACTTCCGCTGCATCTGAAAAAACCGAGTCAGAATCTCGCCACAAGGTACCGCTTGAATTCCGGGGATCACCTGGCAGCGATGGTTGAGGCGAGCATCGCCCAACAAGTGAAACAGCGTATTGACCGCCCCCGCCTTGGGGTCGGTCGCTCCATACACCACGATCGGCACGCGGGCTTGCAAGATGGCCCCGCTGCACATGATGCACGGTTCGAGCGTGACGTACAGCGTGCAACCTTCCAGCCGCCAATCGCCGAGCGACTCCGCCGCCTGCGTGATGGCGATCATCTCCGCGTGGGCCGTCGGGTCCTTCAAGGCCTCCCGCTGATTGTGGGCCGCCGCAATCACCCGCGAACCATGCACAATCACCGCCCCCACCGGCACTTCTTCCTCCGCCAGCGCCTGCTCTGCCTCCGCGAGCGCCAGCCGCATGAAGCGCTCATGGCTGAGGGGCAGATCGGGCGGCCGGTCTACTTCGAAATCGTCGTCGCTGGGCAAATGGATCATGCCCGTAAGGTAGCCCGACGCGTCAGCGAGGGGGAAGTGGGGATTGTCATGTCTGGACAAACCATCCTGCGGTCCCGGTCAAGTGCGACGCTTTGATCGGCGACGACTCACCCATCTCCTTCGCGCAACAAGGCACGAAACCCGCACTGCTGAAAATGCTCGTCGGCCGTCAGGGCTTTGGTTAAACCTCGCTCGGACATCACCACGAATGATGCACAGTCAATCAACCCCCACTCTTTATCTGGTCGGGATTTAAACAGCACCAGAGCCCGCGCGTACAAATCCTCCGAGAGCGGCAGCACATCGACGCCTGGGTCCGATTCCAAAGCCTGCAGGAGACTGACGGCGGCCGGGCGATAACGCTGTCGAGCGAGTGCATTTCCGATTTCCAACAACACCGCGCGCGTAGTCACCAGCTTCGCCTTAGCCGACTCCAGATCGTCCGCCAACCGGAGCGCTCGACGATGGTATTGGTCCGTCGGTGCCGAGAGCGCCAGCGCGTAGGAGGTGTCCAAGAACACCTCATCATTTGGGTCGATCATCGCCATCCAGGTAGCTGTCGAGGTTGGCGGACCAGTCTTTCGGGCCGCTGAGTTTCAGCGAACGTGCAGTATGCAGAAACGAGGGTGGAAGGGGCTCCGGTGACACGATTTCCACGGTCAAACGGACACGCGTGTTCGCTTCCAAGTCAAGGGCCGTTTCGGGTCGCAGAACTAAGCCGTCGTACAAAGCTTCCACGGTTTGGCTCATGATTATTTCTCCTATCCAACCACTATTGTACTGCGAGCCGCCTCCTGATTCGACATCAATCCTTGGCCGGCTTCGGATCAGTCGGCTTCGCGTCAGCTTTCACCGGCTCCGCTTTGATTGTCCGCCATTTGAAATCGCGAATCGCGGACTTCGTGCGGTAGGTGGAAATGCCCAGGGGCTTGGTCACATCGACTTCAAACCGCGTCGAGATTTTTTTGCCTTTCAGTTCGATGTCCACCATTTGTTCCTTGTCGATCCAGGCTTGGAGTTTGCCGCCGGCGACGCGGACGCGAATGGTGTACCACTTCTTGCTTTCAAATTTCATGTAGGCGGTGGTTTCGTTTTCCGAAGCGTCCATGCCGTCGAGACTCGAGATGCCCACCAACCCGCCGCCCCAACCGCCGCAGATGAAGCTGGCGTGCGAATCGCGAACAGGGAAGGTCAGGCCGCAGAAGAAGTCGTCGCCGGCCAGGCGGTTGGCTTGCAGCGTGATTTCATAATTG
>JAYTUF010000623.1:0-5106 GCA_043744755.1 Anatilimnocola sp. | reverse complement strand
GCTCCGCGCACGCCGTCTACGTGACGACACAAGCATCGTCTTCCCCCCTCATATAAGACTCGCCTCGCCACCATCCCCAAATCGGGTTCCCCGGCAGCTCGACTCGTAATGTCTTCCTTGACGCAGGGACTCTCGTCGGGCGTTTGCAGCCCGTCCCTACCCAATTCCTATCGAACCCTCCGCCCCAAGCAATTGAGAAAATGTGCCGGTAATTCACGAAGCGCCGTTTCCGTGGACCGCACCGGTTGACGGCCTCATCCGCTTTATTCCGTGGCGGCCGGACTGGTCCGCGGCCGGAAAGTTGCGAACAATCGTTGTAGTCCCTGCCAAGCGCACGTTCGATTTGGTCGATACTTCTCAACAAGGCGAGATGTCGGGTAACCCGGTCCGCCGTTCCTTCACAGTAATTACGACCGCAGGAATCGCGTTATGCGTAGCCACCAATTGCTATCAACTCGTCGCTGGCTGAAGTCTCTCGCAGCCGCGGCTCTCGGACTCGCGCCGCTAGCAAATCTCGGCACGAATGAAAATGCGTCGGCTCAGGACCGCGTCTATCGCAGCGTGGCCGATCTTCGCGAGCGGATTCCAGACGAACACCATCGGCCGCGCTATAAGGAACGTTGGACGCACCGCGGCTTTGAAGTTGTCAGCGATCAGATCACCGTTGTCGCGACCACCAGCATCGACGATGCCCGCCGCGCTGCCGGGGAAGCGACCCGGGCCTGGCAAGAAGTGGGCGAGCTGGCCGATCAGTTTACGCGCGTTCATCGCAATCGCGATTTCGGCATTGGCGCTTTGCAGGTTCAAATCGATGGCGAACCGCAGCGCGACCGCGATCAACCGCTGACCACGCTGAACGTCGTCGGGCAGAAAAGCCAGGTCGTCATACATGTGAATCCGGGTCAGCCAACACTCGATCAACAATCGCCGCGACTGCGTGAAGCTACAGTTCTCGCGTTCCTGCGCACCGCGGAACTCGATCTGCAGTATCCCGCTTGGGTCTGCGAAGGAATCGCTGGATACCTTGCCGAGAAGGGCGAAACGACCGAGGCTCTCGAGCGCGTGCAGCCCAAGCCGACGACGGCCAATATCGGCGGTGCGCAGTGGCGATCGATTCGTCAGCAGCAGGATGTGCTCACGCCGGTTGCCAATGAACATTCCGAAGCCGTTGCCCGCGTGCGGTTCTTATTGGAAGGTGATGACAGTGCCCACACACCCGCCTTCTTCGCAATGTTGCAGGCCTCGGCACAAGACGTGGCTCAGCGGCGCGCCGGCGAAAACCTGGTGAAGAGCCGTCGCGGCGAAGTGCAACCTTCACTCGCCGGTCCGCAAGGTGATCACCTGTTTGTATCCTTGAACCAGGAATATATCTCTTGGCAAAAAGAGCCGCTCGCGGGTCAACCCGTTTACCGGCCGGCGAAAGATGTTTCGCCAGAGATGGAACAACTGCAGCGTGAAATGACTCTCGTCCTCAAATTGCAGCGGCGGTTCGTGGGATCAACCAAAGCCAGCGCGCGAACGAAAGTCGTGTCCTTCAAAAAGGAGCCGACGTTTGTCGGCGGCAATGCGAAGGTAATGCTCGGCGTGGCTGATCCGCGGGATGTGTTTTTCGATCTGACCAGCGGCGAGCAAGGACCGTGGGCCACCCGCGACGTGGATGGGAGCCTGCTCCTCTCCAGCAACGTCGAGCGACTGAAGGATTTGTTCGGCGATGACGGCCGGCGCTTCAATCGCTTGCGGCACTCCGACCGCTGGGTCCTCTCAACCAAACTGGGAAATGGCCGCGTCATGGCCGCCTGGTTGGAAGACAACAAAGAGATACCCTCGCGGCCGGAAGTGAAGTTCGAGGTCATCGACCCGAACAAGCCCACGCCGGCACAACCGGCCGAAGTAGCGCTGCCGCAAGCCGAGTTAGGTCCACCGGTGATCGCCCCGCAACCCGCGGCCTCAGCCCCACCAGGCAACGAGCCGGTCGGCGAGAGTCGGCCAGAGGCGGTCCAGCCAAACGAGTAGTTTGCCGCCCGTGGAGAGAATCACTTCGTGCCGCCCCGCACGGATAGCGCGGATCGTGGCGCGGGCGACATAGGCGGGACTTTTCGCGCCGAACCGGCCCGGCTGGCGCTTCGTGTCGCCGATGGCTTGTTGAAAGAACTCCGTCTCCGTCGTGCTGGGGCTGACAATTAGCACGTCGATCTTTTCCGCGGTTAGTTCTGCCCGCAAGGCATCGCTGAAACCGTGCAGCGCGAATTTGCTGGCGCAGTATTCGGCCTTTTGCGGCACCCCGCGATGACCAAGCACCGAGCAGATGTTCACAATGAGCGGCTTGTTCCCCAATCGCAGCAGCGGTAAGGCGAGGCGCGTAAGTTCGACGGGGGCGAAGAAGTTTACTTCCATCACCCGCCGCAGGCGCTCCTCATCTGATGATGCAAACAGTCCGATCGCGCCGCTGCCTGCGTTGTTCACGAGCAGATCAAGGCCGCCGAAGCGTTCGCGACAAGCGTTAATGACCTGATCGCGGTCGCTGGGTTTGGTGACGTCGGCCTCGCGAAACGTGAACAGGTTTGGCTGATTGATTTCAGCGGCCAGTTGTTGCAATCGTTCGCCACGTCGCGCCAGGGCGAACACACTCGCCCCTTGCCGCACGAGTTGAACCGCCAGTTCACGACCGATGCCGCTCGAGGCCCCGGTTAACAGAATTCGCAGGCCAGCCGTTGCGCGCCGAGCCATATTTTAGGCGACTTCCTCAATCGCATCCGCTGCGAGATTTTTCACGTCGTGTACCGTTTCCGCAAACACCTCGTGATGCGGCCGGACCGTCACATCTTCTTGTCGCAGGCCGCCCAAGTGCCGTTGCGGCAGGCGGCAGTGAATCACCACTCGGTTGTCGTCCGTATAGTGACGCTCCAGCATCTCGCCATGCGCGGCCAGATAGGCCAGCAACCGGCCGTTGCTGGTCGAGGCTTCCACATCAAGATCGGCGAACGAGCGACTCAGCGCTTCACTCACCGCGTGCTGCAATTGCCGCAGACCATCGCCGGTCGCGGCGCTGATCGGCACCGCCGTGGGATAGCGGGCGAAGATGCGAGCGAGTTCGCCACGGTCGGCCACGCGGTCCACTTTGTTCAGCACCAGCAGGGCGTCCTTCTCTTCGATGTGCAGCTCCTGCAGCACCTTGTAGACGGCCGAAATCTGTTCCAGCACTTCGGGATTCGAAGCATCGGCAATGTGCAGCAGCAGATCCGCCTGCCGCGCCTCTTCGAGCGTGGCTTTGAAGCTATGCACCAGACCGTGCGGCAGATCGCGAATGAAACCGACGGTGTCACTGAGCAGCACCGGGCCCCAGTTATCAAGCTGCCACCGCCGCGTGCGAGTATCGAGCGTAGCAAACAACTTGTCGGCCGCCAGCACCCCCGCGCCGGTCAGCGTGTTCATCAGCGTGCTCTTTCCGGCGTTGGTATAGCCCACGAGCGAGACCGTCAAGCGATCATGGCGCGAAGCAACCAGCCGTTCTTTGCGGCGTTCGATCCCTTTGAGCTCTTCGCGCAGATCATGAATCCGTTTCTCAACCAGCCGGCGGTCCACTTCGAGTTGCTTCTCACCAGGACCACGCATGCCGATGCCGGCTTTGATCCGCGACAAGTGGGTCCACATCCGCTTCAGCCGCGGCAGCGAGTATTCGAGCTGCGCCAGTTCCACCGCCAGCCGCGATTCGGAACTGCGGGCGTTGGTGGCGAAGATATCGAGAATGAGCTCGGTGCGATCGAGCACCTTGATATCGAGGGCCGTTTCCAAGTTGCGGATTTGCGCCGGATTCAGGTCATTGTCGAAAATGGCAATATCGGCATTGAGATGAGCGGCCAGCGCTTTGAGTTCCGCCACCTTGCCGCGACCGAGATAGGTGGTCATGTCGGGCTGCTCGCGCCGCTGCAGGAGCTCGCCGACAATCTTGGCTCCTGCCGTTGCCGCGAGCCCGGAGAGTTCCGCGAGGGGCTGCTCGGAAAGAGATTCCTGATTCAGAACGACCCGCACGAGAATGGCTTTCTCGCGGGCCACGCCGGAAGCGCGTTCAAGACTTTGCACTGCGGGGGAACCTCCTGTAATTCGACTCAGGCCAATCTCCCTGCGAGATCGGCCGCAAAACGGCAGGCGACATTCACCAGGGCCAACAATAGCAAACGCTATGCCTCGGCAACTGTCCTGCCCGTTTCGCACCTAACAAACTCTACCGTTCAGGATACTTGCAGACCAGTTGCGGTTCGCGGTTTTGCTCACAATTTCAAAGGCTGCTCGCGCCAGTTATCCGCTAAAGGTCGCAAGGCCCGAGCATCAGCCTCGCGCAAGCCCTTCAAGTGTATTCGTTCGGTAGCGGACAAAGCTTGGATGAACGCTTGTTCTTTTAGAAGCATCGTGGTTGCCGCTGGCGCTGGATTCTCACCCGCGGCCACCACATCCGCCCAGAAAAACTCGCGGTCGCCAGCGGCCTGTTTTTGAAAGACGCGGCAGACAAACCAAGCGCGGCAGTCCGCTAGGACTGGCACGCCCGACTCATGCTGGCTGAGCGCAACGCCGTCCAGCTTGTCTCCTGCGCGACCACTGCTGGCAGCGAAGCGATAGGCGAGAGTTACTTGCTCATGGGTCACCAAATGAGCGGCAAACAGGCCGCTGCCGTGAATGAGTTCAGTTGTAAAATTGCGCGGCGACAGTCCGGCCAGCAACACCGGCCGGTCAGGGTCGAGCGAGACCTGCGAAACCCAGGTGGCTGTCAGCCCCGAACGTCGCCCCTGGTGCTCGGCCGTGAGGAGCCAGATTTCGCGATCTACTAACTTGAGGAGCGAGTCGATCTGTTCAAGGTTCGGGGTGAGCATGTCAAAATCTCGAAACAAGTGGTTAAGCCAGCTCGACGTAAGTCATTCTGAAGTGGTCATCACTGGGTGTCGTTTTGTCGAATAAGTCCCGGGGTTTTTCAACACGGACCCCCGCTCAAACCCGCATGGGGCGCGCTGGCGCGTTGAAAAACCCGGGGAGTTTCTCAACACCATCCCTCCAATTAACTAGCGCGACTTACGTCGATTCAGTGCGCGGATCGAGCGCGTCGCGCAGGCCATC
>JAYTUF010000622.1:0-19880 GCA_043744755.1 Anatilimnocola sp. | reverse complement strand
GGCAACTCGGCACGGTGTTTCGCGCCGGCCGCAATGTGGGCCAGGGCAAGGACTACACGCTGTTCGCGCTGGTCGATGGCGTGGTGAAGTTCGATCAGGACAGCCGCCGCATCAACGTGGACCTGCCCGCCGCGCCCGTCGCCGCGAATTAGGTCGGTAGAACGGACCCCTAGGTCCGTTCGCCCTCCCAAGCATCAAGTTGCAAGGCTCGCGCGCTCCTGGCTCGTGGGCCTTTGCTGTTTTTTGGTTTCAAGTTTGATTGACGTTATTAGTTGGTGTTCCCATGTTTGTCGATCGCGTTCAGATCGAGGTCCAAGCCGGCAGCGGCGGGAACGGCTGCTGCAGCTTTCGTCGTGAGAAATACGTTCCCAAGGGCGGCCCCGACGGCGGCGATGGCGGCCAGGGTGGCAGCATCATTATTGTGGCCCGCAACGGCGTGAATAATCTTGCCGGCTTCTCGCATCAAAAGTTCTGGAAGGCCAGCAGTGGTTCGCACGGCAGCGGCTCGAACAAGGCGGGCAAGGATGGCCACGACCTGACGCTGGAAGTGCCCACCGGCACGTTGATCATCGATAGCAAAAACGACTTCGTCCTCCGCGACATGACGCACGAAGGGGACAGCATCGTCGCGGCCCGCGGCGGCGAACCGGGCAAAGGGAACACGCGGTTCAAGACCTCAACCAATCGCGCTCCGCGCGATCACACGCCCGGCGGCGACGGCGAGAAGCGCCAACTGCTGCTCGAGCTGAAGGTGATTGCCGATGTGGGCATCATCGGCATGCCCAACGCGGGCAAGAGCACACTGCTCAGCCGCCTGACCAAAGCCCGGCCGCAGATTGCCGACTATCCATTCACGACCAAGTTCCCGAACCTGGGCATGGTGCAAGTCAACCAGGATCGGCACTTTGTGATGGCCGATATTCCGGGACTGATCGAAGGCGCTCATACCGGCGCCGGGCTGGGGCATGAGTTTCTGCGGCATATCGAACGCGCAGGGATCTTGGTGCATCTGGTCGAGCCCTATCCGGCCGACGGCAGCGATCCCGTGGCCAACTATCGCGCGATTCGCGAAGAGCTGCGGCAGTATGACGCGAGCCTGGGCGACCGCCCCGAGATTCTCGCCGTGACCAAGGCCGAACTCTACGAAGCGGCTGAAGTGCGGAACAACTTGGCCGCGGTCGTGGCTGGTCCGGTGCTGCTCATATCGGCGGTGACCGGCGAAGGGCTCAATCATCTGATGCACGCGGTGACGGCCGCTCTCGATGCGCGAGTCCCCGCATGACAGGGCCACAGCTGATCGCCGTGGACATCGGCAACAGCTACGCCAAGCTGGGTTGGTTCCCTGTGGCTGCATCGGCTGCGAAGGAATTGAAAGAGTTGCCGCTGCCCACTCAAGCGGCCGGCTTCGTCACCGAGCAAGGGCCGAGTAGGTTTCTGCTCGAGAGTTTGCCGAATGAATCTGTCCGCTGGCGCGTGGTCAGCGTGAACCGCGCCGGTCAGCAGCGCTTAAGCCAATGGGTGCGCGAGCATCGGCCCGCCGATGATTTTCAATTGCTCGCACACCATGATCTGCCGATTGAAGTGCGCGTCGATGAGCCAACGAAGGTCGGTCTCGATCGCCTCGCCGCCGCCGTTGCCGCGAACGTGCTGCGGCCGGCGAATGTTCCCGCCATCGTCGTCAGTGCAGGGACCGCAGTCACGGTCAATCTGATCAGCGCTGACGGCGCCTTCCTCGGCGGCACCATCCTCCCCGGCTTTCGCATTTCCGCCGAAGCCCTCTTCGGCGGCGCGGATTTGCTGCCTCTCGCGAAGTTGCAACCCAACGACGAACCGCCGGCCGTCGTCGGTAAGAACACCGAAGACGCGATTCGCAGCGGCCTGTTTTGGGGCGCGGTGGGCGCTGTCCGCGAGATCATCGGGCGGATGAAAAGTGAGTTGAACGCCGAGCCCGCTCTGTTCATTACCGGCGGTGATTTGCAAAGGCTCTCGCCGCTCGTGGATGAGCAGGCACGCTACTTGCCGCACTTGGTTCTTAGCGGGATCGCGATGGCCTGTCGCACGAAGTAGGCCGGAACAAGGTACTCCGAAGTTCCGGCAATTGGGCGAGTGAACGTCAACTTACAGGTCCGCCGGAACTGCGCGAGTACGCTTGTTGCCGGCCTACTAGGCTACTCTCCAAGCAACAACGACCGCCGTTCATTCGCCGCCCGCAGATTGCCGCTGATGATCGCTTGATTGCTCGCCGCTTCCTCCGCCGGCTTGTCCTGGTGGCCAAACTTCGCGTGGATCGAACGGGCGACGCCCTGGAACTTCTCCGTCTGCTTGAACTCGCTCAGCGAGAACAGCAGCACGAAGAAAACCAGCAGCAAGGTCATCAGGTCGCTGTAAGTGATCAGCCAAACGGGCGTGCGATCGGTCGGTTCGTCGATGTTGAGATGATTGGCAAGCATTTACGAATCAAGTCCCCGTTGATTCAATGGCAAGAAGACTTGCAGTCGCTGGGCGATCAAGCGGGGATGTTCTCCGGCTTGAATGGCGAGTACGCCGCGGACAATGATCTCGCGCGTGATCATTTCCTGCCGACTGTAGTAGGCCAGCTTCTCAGCCATCGGCAGCAGCGAAGCGGTCGAGAGGACAGCGCCATACAGCGTGGTGATGAGGGCGACTGCCATGCCGCCGGCGATGCTGGCGGGGTCGCTGATGTTGCCGAGCATCACGATCAGGCCGAGCAGCGTGCCGATCAAGCCGAAGGCCGGCGCCGAGCGGCCCAGTTGATCGAGCATTCCCTTCCCTTCACGATGCCGGCGGGCCAGTGCGTCGATCTCGCTGCGGAGTACTTCTTCCAGCATCTCGGGCCGCGTGCCATCGACGGCCAGCTCCACGCCCAAGCGGATGAACGGATCGGCAGTCTCGCCGCTGCGTTGATCGAGCGCGAGCAAGCCTTCGCGGCGGGCGATCTCCGCGAGGCGAACGAGTTCGGCGATCAGTTCCCGCTGGTTCGTCACTTGCGGGAAGAGTAGGCGATACAACACCTGCGGCAATTTCGCGACGATGTTGAGCGGATAGCAAATCAGCAAAGCGGCGAGCATCCCGCCGCAGACCGTAGCGATGGCGGCCGAGTCGAAGAACGCGCGGGGACTGCCGCCGCTCATCACGACCGAAGCCACGATCATCACGATCGCCAGCGCCAAGCCGAGTATTGTGCCCAGATCCATTACGCCGTCTCCTGCTGCAGCTTGGTGCGCACCGGTGGATTGGGCGGTAACAGGAACTTGGTCTGTTGATAACGAACCGCGCGGAGCATCACTTCGTCCATCGGTTCACGAACGATCATCCGCTCGCCCGACGTGAGCGTGACGAACGTATCGGGCCGCGACTCGACATAGCGAATCAGCTCCGCGTTGAGGATGAAGACTTCGCCATCAAGGCGCGTGAGTTTGATCATGCTGGGCTCCTTTCCTTCTCACACTCGCACCATCTAACGTCGTAGGTTCAGCAATTCATCGAGCAACTGCTGCGCGGTGGTGATGACGCGGGCGTTGCCGCGATACTGTGTGGTGGCCAGCACCAGGTCGATCAGATTCTTGCCGATATCGGTGTTCGAAAGTTCGACAGCGCCGGCAATGACTTTGCCCGTGCCATCGTTGCCGGGATTGCCTTCCACCGGCAGCCCGGAGTTCACGCCCTGGCTGTACGTGTTCTGGCCACGCTGTTCCAAGCCGGCTGGATTGGCAAATCGCGCCAGGCGAATCTGGCCCAGGTCGCGAGTCACACCGCTGTTGAACACGCCGCGGATAGTCCCATCTTCGCCGATGATATAACTGGTCAAAGTGCCGGCCGCGGAGCCATCTTGCCGGGCGGCTGCGAGCGTGCTGTGCTCTTGAGCCAGGCCCGACACCGAGGAGAAATCGAGGACGAATTCGAGCGGATCGGACGACGGAATGTTACGGCGCTGAATGGTCACGCGGTCGTTGGTCGCATTGACAAAGCTCCCCTTGCCGTCGAACGTGACCAGCCCAGTGCCGACGGAAATATCCGCGCCACCGGTTGGGCTGTTGTTCGAAGAATCGGCAAACCAACGATACACGGTCGCCGAATCGGTGACCTCTTCCAGCACCGCGGTGATCCGCACGTTGAGCGGAATGCCCAGCGTGTCGTAGGCAATGAAGTCTGCCACCGTGCTCTGCCCCTTCGGCTGCTGAATGGAGCCGAAGCCCAAATTCGGCGTCACGACCGCACCCGACGTCGTGGTGATCCGAAAACTAGAGATGTCGATCTCGACCTCATTATTCACGCCGTTGTTCGAGACCAGGCGGAGCTGGCCGTCCTTAATGATGATGCCCGGCGAGAGCGTCGCTGTTTCACCCTGAATGGTGTTGAGCGAGCCGGGAATCGGATGTTGCGGATCATCCAGGGCGGTCTGAATGCCTGAAGCCTCTTGCATGAAATCAATCAAGTCCTGCACCGTGGATGTGGCCGTGATCTCGAACTCTTTCGTCGCCAGCGTGCGGCCACCTTTGCGGGCGGCGAACTCCAGCGTGCCGACCTGGAACACTTGTTCGTAATCCAAATCGTCGCGTTTGATCACATTCACCAGCAGCGCGTTGCTATCCAGCTTGGGACCATCGAGATCGACTTCCTGATTCCCCGCGATCGACAGATCGGAGATTTGCGCATCGGTTTTATTGTCTGTGAATTCCGCGCCAGGAGGAACTTCGCTGACGAGATAGAACCGGCTGGTATCGCTGACCACGTTGCGATAAATCCGCACGCGGTCGTACGCCGGAAAGCCACCTTGCGGGGGCGGCACCGGAGGCGTGGGTATATTCGTCAGGTGCGACCGGCCGTTCACTACATTTTGCGGACCGAGCAACAGCGACGGCCGGCTTTCTTCTTCGCCCAGGCGATAGTAGGTGACCAGGTAACTGTAGTTGCCGTTGAGCGCCGTATTGTTCAGCGGTGTGGCCGACAGAGGCGGATTGTTGTCGTCGATATAGGTGCCGCCAGCAGCGGCCGTATCAAGCAGAAAAAAGTCTGGTCCACCGGCTGCAGTGCGATAGATCCGCACTTGTGAATAACCTCCCGTGGCCGGCGGCAACGCGCCCAAATTGACAGTGTTGTTCGCCGCGGCGTCGCCGGCGGGAATCGTAAAGCTGACTTCGTTGGAGGGGAGTGTTTCGGTGCCATTGGTGTCCACATAAGCAAAGCGATAACGATAGGTCACGCCTTCGGGATGCGTGCCGCCGCCGTCGGTCGTGGTCCGCGTCACACCGCTGGAATCAGGCACCGGGGCCACCGAGATCGTCGAACCGCTGACATCGGGCCGGGGAATGTTCGTGTCGCCGAGCGTCGCGCTTTGAATCACGCCCGCGGTATCGGCAATATCACCCGATGGCGAAAGAACCCCTTGCATGAACACGTTTTGCGTGGCTTGAGCCACCGCCGCGGAGCCGATGGGAATGCTGAGCGGCACGAGCGTGGTGGTTTGAACTTCAAATTGGTCATCCACTCCGAAGCCTAGAATACGGTCGCCGGAGACCGTGACCAACTCGTTATTCGCGTTTGTTTTGAAGACGCCGTTACGCGTGTAGAGCGCCTCTCCCTGCGAACCTTGGACAATAAAAAAACCATCGCCCTGAATCGCCAGGTCCGATGAGTTCGAGCTGACTTCGATAGTTCCTTGCGAGAAGTCAGGGGTGATTTCCGCGACCCGCGTGCCCAGGCCCGTTTGTCGCGGGTTGGTGCCGCCCTGGCCCGGCGTGGGTGACGAGCCCAAGCTTTGCGTTTGCAAAAACTGCGTGGCAAACACTGATTTGGACGCCTTGAAGCCCACGGTTTGCGAGTTGGCCAGATTGTTGCCGACCACGTCAACCTGCGTCTCCGCGGCGGTCATGCCCGTGAGCGCTGTGGAAAGTGCGGATGCTAGACCCATGCTGAAATCCTCTTGAAAGGAAGGGGGTTTGTGTGTTGAAGGCTAGTGGTTCAAAGTTCTGAGTTCTGAGTTCTGAGTTTGGAGACAGGATTATGGATCACGAATTCAACTACTTCCCGATTTTCAATTAGCTCGCGACCGCCGGCCTTGTGCCGGTGGGGCGCTCACTGATCAGCCACAGATACGATCAGTGACTCCGAACTGTTTCTCACGCTGTCGGCAAGACCTCGCGGACGTTTCGCAAGTCAATGTCCTGCCCATCCACATGGACACGATAGGTGCGCTTATCATTGTTGTTCGGGTCAACTTCAATCGAGACCCGTTCGACGGTTCCTTCGACGTTCTGGTTGTCGTCCGACAGGGCTTTGATGTTCTTGCCGAGCAGGCTGCTGGCGGTGCTCAGGCTTTGGCCCGACTGCACCAGATCGAGCGAGGACGAAAGTTTGTCGGTGGCCGAGATCTCGCGGATGGCGCCGATCTGCTGCACGAGCTGCGTGTTGTCCATCGGGTTCAAAGGATCCTGGTTTGTCAGTTCCGCAATCATCAATTGCAGAAACTGATTGATGTCCAGATCCTTCAAGTCCTTGGGCTTATTGGTTGTGGTCGGCGGCGTGATGGCGGTGTTGCTATTGGTGATTCGAGACATTGGCGGGCATCCTTGCTCGGAAAGTTAATTGTTAGACGATCACATTCAGCCGGCGATTCTGCCAGTCAGTGATGGGCGTGGGACCGGGTGGTCGCGGCGGCTCCGGCGTCAAGGGACGAGTAGACGAAGGTCGCGCCGGGCGACCTTCAATTGGCTGGGGTCGCTGCTGAGATTGATCGGGAAAATCGCGGCCTTGTTGATTCGGTTCTTGCTGGAGGAGATCAACATCGAATCGTTCCAGCCGCAGGCCCTGTTCGGCCAATCGTTCACGCAGGGCAGGCAGATTCTCCAGCAAGATGGCGCGGGCATCGGGCGTTTCCGCGGAGACTCGGGCAACCAGTCCCAGTTCATGCATGGTCACTTCGACCCGCAGCACGCCCAGCTCGGGCGGACTGAGACGCAGCCGAATTTCGCCTCCCCGATCGCGAGCCGATTCAAATGCGCCGACCACGCGCTGCAAGAATCGCGCGGCATCAACGGCAGCCGGCGCCGGTCCCGCCGCTTGTCCGGCGACGGGACGTTGCCCGAGCGCGTGAGCCGGCAAGCGATTAAGAATTGCTGCACTGCCGATTGTTCCGGAGTGAGTGATCGGCGGATTGACTTGATCGACATGGCGAGTTGAGAGACCATCAACGGGCGCTAGAGCCGCCGGCGCAGGCGCGCCTGAGGGCTCAGCAGGCGTTGCCGCGGAGGCGGGGGCATCGCTGGGCAAATGGAGCGGATGCGGACCAAAGTTTGCCGTTGGTTTGGTGCTGTTGTTAGCTTCCGAGTTCTGGGTCGCTGCCGGCTCATCCCGCGGTTTCTCTGGCGGAATCACATCCCCGAGCGCAACGGAATTCTTCGTGCTGGAATTTCGGGCGGCAGCTTCTCCGTTGGCATGCGCCGCGACGACTGACGAATCCGCAGCTTTGTCGGCGGGCGCTTCCTGAGCAGGCAGGATCGACTTCGGCGCTTCTTTTTTCGGCGATTCCAACTTCGTCTCGGTCTCGTCGGGAACCGCTTCCACGGCGACGACTGCTTCGGCAACTGCCGGCTGTTGCAATTGGGCGACGGCTTCTTCGACCGCAGGAATCTCGCAGGCCTGAACTGTTTCATTGGCCGGAACGGTTTGTTGCCCCGCGTTCGCCGCTGGATCAATGACCGCGCTGGCGATGACGATATTCAACTCCTCCACCGCGACCGCTTTCTTTTCTAGCTCAGAAGTGCTGAGCACGGCTGGCGCCTGGGCGACGGCGGCCAGCGATTCGGCGGCGATGTCTTGTTCTTCGGAATCGTCCCCCTTCGCGGGAGTTTCAGAAGAGGAAGTGGCAGAGGAATCTTCAGCCGTTTGATCGCGAGATTCCTGCTCGGATCGGGACTTCGCCGTAGCGTTGGCATTGCCATGAGCCGCTGGCAGGTCCGGCTGATCGGCGGGCTCAAAGCGGCGTGGAGACTGCAGGTCCTCGTGTCGCGTTGGCACTTGCAGCGCCCGGCTGAAATCGTTCATAGGAGTGTCCAGCGCGGGCGCTGTCACCGCGAATAGATCGTTCGCAGCGGCCGGCGCAGTCGAGTCAGTTCCGCGGATGTTCATTGCGAGCCTGGTTTCTTCGGATTAAGTTGTTGTTGCAGTTGCTGGCGGGTCTCGCGGAGGAGTTCGCTCTCGGGCATGCCGAGGCGAATCTCGCTTAAGATTTCGCTAAGCTTTTCTGTCTCTTCCGGCAGTTTGAATTCGGCGAGAATCTTTTTCCGTTTGTCGAGCGGCATATTCTTGAGCAGGTTGACCACGTCGTGCAGCGGCTGATCCTCAGCCGAGCGCGGCGGTGTATTCATAATCTGCAGAATCTGATCCTTGGCTTGCTTGGGCTGCAAGGCTTCGATGGTTTGCTGCAGTTCGACAATCGCCTGCTGCGTGCGTCCGGTTTCGAGTGTGGCAATGCGATTGTCGAACGACTGTTTCCAGAGATCGAGCCGTTGCCTCTCCGTCTTGATTTGTGATTCGAGGTTCCGCAAATCTTGCAGAGACTTATCGAGCGCACTTTCCCGCAAATCCAAGTCGAGGCTGGCGAGCGCACGGCGTTCGAGGACCGATTCGAGCGAAGGTTGCTCCGGGTTCTGGCCAGCTTTAACATCTGCTGGTTTTTGATTCGCGGGTTGCTCGATGCCATATAAAGCTGCGAGAATCGCCAGGTAGCGATCACCGCTGAGAGCGCCCTTGACCCACATCATGCCGCCCAGCACGCCGAGGGAAATGACCGTCGCCACGCAAAATGCAACGAGCGCGGAGCCGAGCCAACCAATGATTTTCATGTGGCGACCTCCCGCTTGCGGAAGGCGCGGACGAGCGCTATTTCATCCAAGTCGCGCTGCTCTTGGGCGAGGGCCAGTTGTTCGTATTCGGACTGTTGGCGCTCTTGCAGCTTCTCCAGCACTCGCACCTCTCGATCAGCTTCAACGAGAACGCTTTGCCGGCGGGCAATTTCGGCCGCCACCTGTTGCTGCTGCTGCGTCAATTGTGCGATTTGCGATTTGAGCACCAGCGCGTGACGATGAGCGTTTAATAATCCATCGATGCTCACGCCGCCGCCTGAAAGGTACTTCCCGGTCATTAACCGCCGCGTTGATTCATGATTGGCGGCAGCGTCCGCTGCGAGTTTGTCCCGTTGCTCGCTCAGCACTTCCGCCGCCCGCTGCGCGCGGCCCAACTCGGCGCGGCGTTCATCGCGTGTGGCGATGCGCAGCCGGAGGACGGTTTGCAGACGAAATCGAAAAGCTTCCATGCGTCAATCAGCCGACGGGCTGTCCTCCCTTTCGCGCTTTCGCGGCAGCTACCGGCGGCGGCACTGCGGCGACAGTCACTTTCCGCGCGGCGAGGCATTTCTGGGCGAGCTGCACGAGGGCCGCGCGCGATTGTTCCACGCTGGAGCGTTCGTCGGTCGATTGTCGCAGGTAGCGCTGCACTTCGTCGCGCATGGCGATGGCCATATCGACCGTGGGGTTCGCGCCGCTGCGATAAGCGCCGATCGAGATCAAGTCTTCATGTTCGCGATAAGCCGAGAGGAGTTCGCGAATGGTCTGGGCGCTGGCTCGTTGATCGCCAGGGGTGATGTCGGTGAACAGGCGGCTGAGACTGCCCAGCACGTCGATGGCTGGGAAGTGAGCCTGCGCAGCGAGGCGTCGCGAGAGCATGATGTGGCCATCGAGCAGGCCGCGGACGGTATCGCTGACGGGTTCGTTCGTATCATCTCCTTCGACGAGTACGGAATAAAAGGCGGTGATGCTGCCGAGTTCATTCCTGCCCGCTCGTTCAACCAGCCGCGGCAACATGGCAAAGACCGAAGGTGGATAGCCGCGCGTGGTGGGCGGTTCGCCCGCGGCCAGGCCAATCTCGCGCTGGGCCATCGCGAAGCGGGTAAGTGAATCCATGATCAGCAGCACGCTCTTGCCTTGATCGCGAAAATACTCCGCGACGGCGGTGGCGGCCATCGCGGCTTGCACACGAACGAGCGCGGGTTCGTCACTTGTGGCGACAATGACCACGCTGCGGGCGAGACCTTCCTTTCCCAAGTCGCGCTCGAGGAATTCATTCACTTCGCGGCCTCGTTCCCCGATCAGGCCAATGACGTTGACATCGGCCGATGTGTAACGGGCCATCATTCCCAGCAGCACGCTCTTGCCCACGCCCGAGCCTGCGAAGATGCCCAGCCGTTGCCCAATGCCGCAGGTCAGCAAGCCGTCGATGGCCCGCACGCCGGTGGACAGCGGCTCATGCACGCGCGGGCGAGTGAGCGCCGGCGGCGGTTTGCGGCCGAGCGGCACGCGCTCATCGAGCAGCGGTTGCGGCAGTTCGTCGAGCCATTGGCCGCGTGAATCGATCACTCGGCCCAGCAACTCCGGTCCCACGCCGAGCATCCGCGATGTGCGATGCAGCGTCACACGACTGCCGGGGCGCACACCGGTCATTTCACCGAGCGGATAGAGCAGCGTATGTCCATCTCGAAAGCCAATCACTTCCGCCTCGACATCGCTGGCCGCCGGCCGTTGAATCCTGGCGAGCGCGCCAACGGGCGCAGGGAAGCCTCCCGCCGCAGCAACCAGGCCTTCGGTGCGCACAATGCTCCCCGTTAAGCCGGTCGGCAGGATGTGAGCCAGTTGTGACAGATGATCGGGCATGAATTTCCAAACGGGTTTTAGGTCGGCCGCTGCGTAAGCGAGGGATTTCAAAGGTAGCCCGACGCGTCAGCGAGGTGGCTTAGTGACTATTGCCTAACTCATGTGCGATGCGCTGGAGCTGCGTTTCAATTTGCTGATCGACGTTGCCAAACTCGGTATCGATGCGACACCCACCGGCCGTGATCTGCGGATCGGAGATCACTTGCACTTGTCCAAGCTGGGCCATGTGCTGCGAGATCTTTAGCACGCGATCGCCGAGCGCCGCGTGATCGGCAGGGTTGAGTCGCACGGAGATATGTTCGTAACCGACCGCGAGTTCCAAGCCCTCGCGAATCAGATCAATGGTGATCTCCGGCTGCTGTTCGATCTGCCGGCGGATAACACGCTGGGCAATGCCGATGGCCAGCTTCAGCGAGTGCTCTTCCCAATGCCGTTGCCAGGCCTGACGTGATTGCTGCACCTGTTGCACGGCCTGTTGCAGGGTGGGCAGCAGTGTTTGCAATTGCCCATCAATGCGTGTTCGCAGCGTGACCTCGGCGGCGGCGAGGGCGGCTTTCTTGCCTTCTTCCATCGCGCTGGCTTTCACCTTGGCGGCTTCATCGCGGGCTTGTTGCATGATGGCGGCGGCTTCGGCTCGCACCTTCTGCAAATAGGCTTGCCCCATGTCGCCGAACTGAAACGGCACCGCGGGGCCGCTGAGTTCGCCGGTATGGGTCGCTGCTTTGATGACGCCTGCCATGGGATCGCTTGCCGATTGTTAGGTTTGCAGACTGAAACGCGGGGTTGAAGCCATTTTCGGAAGTTGCACAACTCCCTGCTCATGCAATTCAACGGCCAGTTGAGCCAGTTGTTCCTGCGCTGCATCGACGTCCCGCAGCCGAAGTGCGCCGGGATGATTCAACCGCTGACGCAATGCAGCCGCGTCGGTCGTCGGAAGTTGATTCAGGATGCGCTGCACAAAGCGTTCATCCGCGCCAGTCAAGGCCAAGATCAGCAGTTGCGGATCGGCCTGAGCGAAGATCTGCTTCAGCGCCGCATTATTCAACTCAGTCAATTGCGCGAACGTGATTCGTGGCTGATGATGTGCCACTAGATCGCTGGCTGAGTTGGTGATCGCCTGGAGTTTCGCGGCTTGCGCAGGAACGCGGTTCTTCGGCTGTGAGCTTGTTGGTGCGTGATTGGTCCCCGCATCGAGATAGCCCAATTGGCGAACAAGCGCTTGATCGCGCTGGGCCAATTGCCCTAGCATGCGTTTGCGGAGAGGATCATTGAGCGCGGATAACACGGCGCTCGCGCCGGCCAGACCTTGCGGGCGATGTTCGGCTTCGATCTGCGGGAGCAGTTGCAGGCGAATTTCATGTTCCAGATCGGCGAGCACTTCGGGCGAAAGTTGATGCAGCCTTGCCATCCGCGCAAGCGATTCCATGCTGAGTTCGCTCGGCAAGCGCTCGAGGACGCGAGCGGCCTGATCGGGATCGAGGTGAGCCAGCACGACGGCCACTGTCTGCGGGTGTTCTTGCCGGAGAAAATCGGCAAGCAATGCGGGACTGGCAGTTGCCAGAAACTGAAAAGCGGGAGCACTGGTTCGTGCTGACTGTTCGCTCAGCTCTAACTCAACGCCGTCGTCACTGGCGATAACAGCGGCCTGCATCCTCCCGCCATTCCGCAAGAACTCCGCAATCACTTCTTCTTGCGCTTCGACAGGAACATCGTCGAGATCTAGCAGCATCTCGCGCACTCGCGCCGCTTGCTCAGCCGGCATCTGATCCAGCAACGCATCGGCCGAACGCATCTCGAGCGCATTGATCAAAACCGCTGCTTTTTGCAGTGAGGTGAGGGACGTCGGCGAATGGAGTTTGAGGTTCAAGGTTTAGTGTTTAGTGTTTGTGGTTTAGGGTCACGCTGCTTCGCCGATCCACGTCCGCAGAATGTTCGCCGCCGCGTCCGGGTCTTCTTTCACCAGCACTTGCAGTTCGTTTTTTAAATTTGCGCCGGACGCGGTGAAGCGTTTGAGTCGTAGTTCGCTGGGCGGACCATTCGCTTCGTCGGCTTCATCGTGAGTCTCGGCGCCGGCGGCGGCTGCCGTGGATGATGCCGCGGCCACGGCAGGACCAGATGACGCACTTGAGTTCAACATGCTCCGCATCATCAGCAGGCTGAGGAGTCCGCCGCCGAGCATCGCGAGTGTGCGCCAGTTGTCCCCCAGCCAGATGAGCGAATTGTCGGCCAGGCTGGGCAGGACAGCGGGCACGCCGGCCAGGTCGGTGAACGTTGAAACGCTGATGTGAGGATACGGGTTGGTCCCGGTAGCGACCGGCGGCAGCAGGTTGCGAACGGTTTCTTCGATCCGCTTGCGGGTGTCGTTCTCGATGCTGGCGAGGGCGGCAACATCCGGCTCGCCCGTTTGACCAGCGGGGCGGCGTTCGCGCCAAACTTTGGCGTAATAGCTGGCGGGCACCTCGATCGAGGCCGTCACCCGCGACGGCGCGAGCGGCACTTTGCTGATGACTGTCTGTTCGTGGCCGGGGATATTTTTCGTTTCGGACCGTGATTCTGTCGTCTGCGATTGGCCACTCCCACCGCCACCATTCACGGCGATGGGCCGATTGCCGCCGACACCGCCGACGCCATTCGACTCCGCACCGGGCCTGCCGCCGAGACTGGGTTGCGTGGCGGTCATCTCTTTGCTCGATTCCTGCGACGAGACGGTGGTCGGCTTGGGATCGAGCTTGATCGATTGTGTGTTGTGCAGCAGCTCGGGATTCAGCTCGACGTTCACGCCGACAATCACGCCGGGGATCATTGCGAGCTGCTCGTAGATTTTGCGCTGCCACTCGCGCTCGAACTTCCCTTTGTGGGCGGCGTAGAGACTATCTTCCTCGCCGAAGCCGCCCGGCGAAGGCGTGCCGCCATAGGTGAGATGGCTGGCGATATCGGTGATCGTCACGTTCTGACGATCGAGTCCGACATAAGCGGACGACACCACATTCCGAATTGCCTTGACCTGGTTTTCGTCCAGCGTGCCCCCCGCGGTTTGCACGGCGACCATCGCGGTCTTCTTCTTCAACCGCGAGAGGCCTCCTTGTTGCTCTTCGTCAAATTGCACCGTCGCCGAGGAAATGCCTCGCATTCGCGAGATGATCAGCGAGAGTTCCTTTTGCTTCGCATTCGAGCGCCGGAGTTCGAGCGAGCGAGTGGATGAGAATGGATTGTCACCCTTGAGCTCTTCATCCATGTAGCGATGAAAGTCGGCGGGCAGCGCATGGGCTTCGGCCATCGCGGCTAAGTAACGCTGCTTCAGTCCGCGCGGAATGCGAATCTGGTTGCCGGAGATCACGCTTTGCCCGAGACCCGCCTTGGCAAAGGCGGCTTCGATGACGGTCAACTCCGCGCCGGAAAACGCCCGGCCATCGAGCAGATACTCGTCGCCGCTGCTGACTTGAAACTGAAACAGATAGACAAGGCTGACGACGATTACCGCCAGCAACAACCCCACGGCCAGGCGCGAGCCGGCGGTCATCGACCGAAAAACATCGGCCAATTGAGCATAGAGCGTGTTGACGAAATCCATGGCGTGCGTCCTGCGTGGCTACGATTGCATCCTGCGAGGCTCATCTACTTGTCGATCAACTTTTCAAGCAACTAAATCCGAATGTTGTTGACCTCCTGCCAGGCCGAGACCAATTTGTTGCGAATCTGCAGCATCAGGCGGAACGACATATCGGCCTTCTGCAACTGCGTGAGCACCTCCGCGGGATTCACATCGCC
The DNA here is from genome assembly GCA_043744755.1 of Anatilimnocola sp. Classification (GTDB taxonomy): domain Bacteria; phylum Planctomycetota; class Planctomycetia; order Pirellulales; family Pirellulaceae; genus Anatilimnocola. The sequence continues at coordinate 5,385 of JAYTUF010000622.1, read as the reverse complement.
GCCAGTGACGAGTTGTTGCACGGCTTGGTCGGCTTCTTGCTGCATGTTGTTCACTTGATCGAGGGCTTCTAGCAGCATGTTCTTGAAAGGTTGTTGAGTGCCATTCGCGCCGCCCAATTCATTCGACTGCACCTTCAGCGCGTCGAAACCCGGCGGTTGCCCGAGCTGCGCAATGTTCAGCGGCGAAGCGGGGAAAGGACTGGCGGCGGATAGTGGGCTCATAACCGACTCACGTCTGAAGCGAAGTTAGGTGAATCGAATCAAACCAGAATGCGGAGAGTTTGTTGGCTCATATTCTTCGTGATTTCCATGACGCCCAGATTGGCTTCATAGGCCCGGGAAGCCACCAGGGCATCGACCATTTCGGATTGCATGTTGATCTTGGGATAGGCGACGTAACCCTTCTTGGGTCCGTCTTTAATCGCGTAAGGATGATCGGGTTGCCAACGGTAATTCGGCTCTATGTTTTCGGTCTCGACCGACGAGACCTTCACGCCCTGTGCGCCGAAAGCGGTCGCTTTATCGGGATCGACCTCGAACATCACATACCGGCCTTCGTAAGCGCCCATTTCGCCGTTGGGTCCCCGTGTTTGCGACGTGAGATTGGCGAGATTGCCGGAGACGGCATCGAGCCGCTGCCGCTGCGCGACGAGAGCGCTGGTGCTGATATCGATGGCAGAAATCATCGTTGGTCCTCCATGACCAGTTTCAAACTATGGTTACACGCGTTCGCTGATGGCGGTTTGCAGTAGTTGCAGTTGGTTCGTCATCACCGCGAGCGCGAGTCCGTGCAGGTATTGATTCTTGTTGATTTCAGTGACCTGTTGTTCCAGATCAATATTGGTGTCGTCGTGATAGAGCAGGTTAGTCATTGACTCGCTCACCTTTCGCAATGGATCTTGCGGATCAGTCGTGACCATTCCGGCCGAAATAGGCAGTGCATTGGTGCCCACTTGTTTCGATTGGGCGATGGCTTCCTTCAAGCGTTTCTCAAAAACATCCACCGACAGATCGCGGGTGCGATAACCGGGCGTGTTGATGTTGGCAATGTTTCCCGCCAGCACGCCATGCCGGGCCTGCGCGAAGTTGAGCACTTGTTGCAGGACGGGGATATTCGTGGAAGCAAGCAAGCCTGGCAACATCAGTTGTCCTTTCGAATGCGATTATTGCAAGCGGCGTACCCGGTCTCGTGCGAAAGGCCCGCGGCCATACGAACCGGGCCCTCATCAATTGCGTAAGTCACACGCACCGCGGCAGAACGGCGATGCGGGAGAAAATGCGCGATGTAGAGAAGTCCAGAGCGCGCAACGTCTGCTGGCGGCAATTTCTGCCGAAGCGCGGCGGCAAAATTTGCCTTTCTTACTCCCTCTCCTCGGTACTCCGGGGAGAGGGTCGGGGTGAGGGGCGGAAGTGTGAGTTGATGTTCCATTGTTAACCTGACCAGCCCCAAAAACCCCTCACCCTAACCCTCTCCCCGGAGTACCAGGGAGAGGGGATAAGACGCTACGCAACACGTGAAAAGACCTTGGCTCGCGGAGCATAACCATATAACCGCAGTTTGTTCGTGAGCGTACGAATACCAATGCCGAGGGCTTGCGCGGCTTTGGCACGATGGCCGTCGTAGTGATCGAGCGTGGCTTCGATCAGCTTGCGTTCCATGTCTTCCAGCTTCATGCCGGCAGTGAGCGGGCCATTACTGGTGGTCGATTTAGTTCCACTGGCGAGACCATCACCCTCCAGCAACCAGGCCTGCAGATCATCGGGGGTGATAGCCTGGTCGGCGGCGAGCACGCTAGCGCGGGTCACGAGGTTCTCAAGCTCACGCACATTGCCGGGCCAGTGATAATGGCTGAGCAGATCGAGCGCGGAGGATGAGAACTCCGCGGGCTGGCGATTCAGGCGCAGCGCCACTTGCTTGGCAACGTGGCCAACCAGCAGCGGCACATCGCTCAGGCGATGCCGCAGCGGCGGCACTTCGAGCAGGACGACCGCGAGGCGGTAATACAGATCCTGACGGAACCGCCCCTGTGTCACTTCCTGCCGCAGATCGCGATTGGTCGAAGCAATCACCCGCACATTGGCCGAGCGCGATTGGCTGCTACCGACCCGTTCGTACGACTTCTCCTGCAACACGCGGAGCAATTTGGCTTGCAGCGGCAAATCGATTTCGGTGATTTCATCGAGCAAGATGGTCCCCCGATCGGCCAGCTCAAAGCGGCCGACGCGCGGTGAATCGGCACTGGTGAAGGCACCTTTCTCATGGCCGAATAGCTCGCTCTCCATCAGTTGCGGGGAAAGCGCGGGGCAGTTCAAGCCGACAAACGCGCCGGTTGAACGTTTGCTCGCGGCGTGCAAACAGCGGGCGACCAATTCTTTGCCAGTGCCGCTTTCGCCGGTGATTAGCACGGTTTCATCCGTCGGCGCAACCTGGGCGATCCGCCGCCGCAGTTTGGCCAGCGGTTCGCTGTGACCGATCATCAGCGAATGCCAATCGGGCGTTGATGACAGAATTGATGAACGGGCTTCGTTGCGAGCCGCTTGTTTCAGAGCGCGACCGACCAGTTGCTCCAGCTGTTCCGCATCGAAGGGCTTTTCGATGAAATCGAAGGCGCCGTGCCGCATGGCATCGACGGCCGCTTCGACCGTGGCGAAGGCGGTGACCATCACCACCTGGCCATCGAACTTGCGGGCCTCGAGCGCGCGGATCAATTCCAGGCCGGTCATGCCCGGCATCTGCAGATCGGTGACAATCACATCGAGCGATTCGGTCTCGAGCCGTTGCAGCGCTTCGCGGCCGCTGGAACAGGCGAACACTTCGTGTCCGGCCTGCTTCAGCACATCGGCCATTGATTGGCGAGCGCGGGTGTTGTCGTCAACGACCAATACCCGTCCGCCTGGCTGCTTCTCTTCCGTTGTTTCCGTCATCGAGTTAACTCCGTGGTGATTGATGGATGGGGCAGGCACAAGGTGAAGGCCGCGCCGCCGGTGGGGCAGTTGGCGGCAAGGACCTGGCCGGAGTGGGCTTCGGCGATGCGTTCGACAATCGCCAGCCCGAGGCCGGTGCCGTTGTTCTTCGTGGTGAAGAAGGGTTCAAACAGTCGGGCCAGCGAGGCTTCCGACAAACCGGGACCACTATCGGCAACTTCGATCTCCACACCTAGCGGCGTCGCACAGGCAGTGACCACGAGCTGGCCACCGTGGGGCATCGCATCAATGGCGTTGAGGAGCAGATTGAGCAGTGCTCGCCGCAGCATATCGGGGTCCGCCGTGGCTCGCAGTTCCAACGGCGCGTCAACGGTGATTTGAATTCCTTGCGCGACAAACTGCGGCAGGAGCGATTGGCACAAGTCGTGTACGAGTGCGCCGGGCGAGAGCAATTGAAGTTGTGGATCGCGATTGGCGCTGAAGTGGAGCAGGTCGCTGACGATCACTTCGAGCGCGGCAAAACCTGAATTCACATTGCCGGCGATCTCGCTGCTGACGGCATCGTCGCGCAACCGCCGCCTGAGCAGGCTGAGATAGAGCTTGATCGGCACCAGGCCATTGCGGACTTCGTGCGCGACATGCGATGCCATCTGACCGAGATCAGCCAGGCGATTGCGGCGGGCGAGTTCGCAATTTTTGGCTTCGAGTTCATCGCTGAGACGACGAACTTCGGCTTGCAGCGATTCATGTGTGCGCTGCAAGCGATCGGTCGCTTCGTTCCAGGCCGCCAGGATCATGGGGAGATCAACCGAGTCGGGAGCTGATGCCAGCATGGTGTTCATCGGCGCTTAACCTTCCAGACCAAAATCAAGGACACCAGCGAGCGGCGACGGCGAAGCGACATACGCTCCTTGGGCTTCCTGCGAACCATACATGCCTTGCAACTGAGCAGCGGTGGAATCACGGCGGCGAGTCATTTCGGCTTCGGCTTGCTTTTCCAGAGAAACGATTTCGCTGAGCAGTGCCTCACAGCGATTCGCATCTTGCCGGCAAACAGCTCGCAGGCCTGGCGAGTCCCAATGACGTTGGTCGGGGTCTTCACCGCGGAAGGGATCGAGTTGGCGTTCGACATTTTGCATCTGCTGCAGCAACGAATCCTTGGAACCCAGCACTTGCATCAGGCGCGTCATGTCCCCCGCGCTGACAAGCGACAACTGCGCCTCGGCCAACCGCCGCAGCAGATCGAGCAACTGAGCCTTCCGCGCCAGCGAACTGGCGAGCAGGCGTGAATCAGTGGTTGGATTTGAAGTGGTCACAGGCGTCCTACAGGGATTGATACCATTCGAGTAATTGGGCCCATTGCTGCCGGTCGAAACGGGTAGTTTGGTGGAAGTCGGCGTCGTTGCGAATGCGGCCGAGCACCACGCGGGCTTGGGCGAGTGTGCCGCGCGCTTCGGCATAGCGTTGCAGCCGGCGATAGCAGGTTGCGATTTGCACGTAGGCTTCGAGCGCTTCGGGTTCATGTTGATAGCGATTGGTGGCTGCGGAATAGGCCTGAATGGCTTCGTCGTACTGCCCCAAATCGAACAGGGCATCGGCCCGATTGAAGTAGCAATTGCGGAGAATCTTCAGATCGACGGATGTTCGCTGACTCTCTTGATCGTCGGCTAGTCGTTCGATCAGCCGGGTGTATTCGGCGACGGCGGCACTCAAGTCGATTTGCAACTGCCGCTGCAAGGCTTGTCGCGTGGAATCGATGGTCACCGTTTGCAGCCGTTGCCGAGGCCAACGCGCCCCGCGGCGATAAGCTTCGGCCGCTTCATACGTGGCAACGACGGATTGCGGTGCCGTGGGAAAACGCTGCGTCGCTTCCGTCAGTGTCTTGATAGCTTCGTCGAAGTGTCCTGCGGCGAGTTCCAATTCCTTCAGCGTTTCGGTGGCACGTTTGTCTTCCGTGTCTTGCGGCGGGACATTCCGGCTGCGAGCATCGTGTTCGGTCCCTTGCAGGAATTGAAGGCGGCCCAGCGCGAACAACGAATCACGCCACTCGCTGCTCTGCGGCGTGAGGGCGGAATCGAATAAATTCGCGGAGAGTAGCTCGCGGGCTTGATCGAGATCGCCTTGTTCTTGCCACGCAGTTGCGGAGAGCAGCCGCGCTTGATAGATGGCAGGATGCTTGTCGTGAAGTTGGATGACTTGATTGAGCGCGGCCAGCGCTTCGCTGGTGCGGCCGAGCGCGAGGAGCGCCTGACCGAGGCCGATGAGCGCTTCGGGCTGATTTTCGCGGGTTTGCTGCTGCAGGAACTTGCGAAACGTCTGCTCGGCCTGCTGATAACCGTGCCCCTGCAGGTCGGTCGTGGCGGAACGCAGCAGATCGTCGGGATACTGCCGCGTCGCCACGCGGGCAGCCGCGAGCTCGCGATCGCGGGCTGCCGCCGCGCGCAAATGAGCGCGGGCCTG
>JAYTUF010000621.1:0-19889 GCA_043744755.1 Anatilimnocola sp. | reverse complement strand
TGGCCAGAGCCAGTGCTGAATTGCAGGACAACCCGAGCTATTCTGACTACGGCCCAAGAGCTATTCTGGCAAGACGTCGAGCCTTCCAATCCATTCGTAACTTCGAGTCGACCATGGTTCCTTCAAAGCCTCATCGAAAACCCCGCTACCCGCCGAGTTTTGGTTGGGTGGGTAGCCGATCGGTCCATTGCAGAATCACCCATGGTTCAAGCTCCGGCATCTTGCCAAAAAATCCTTGCCACCAATCGAAAATGGCCGGACCAACTTTCACATCAGCACTGGCTCTGGCCAGTGGCACCCCCGCCGAGGCAAAGCCTCGACAGTGCCACCCGGCCGAAGCGAAAACACGTCCAACGACGATTGTTTCCGCTGCGGATATGGGAACGGAATCGAGCAACCGGGGGTCGTTCGAGCACGCAGGCTGTCGTCACATGCTGCAGGTGTTTTTCGAGATTGACGACGACCGGCACGCAATTGGAGTAACGCACATCGCCGTATTGCCACGGATTGATGCCTGGCCTATCGCACCGCAGCCCCGTTCACTCTAGCGGGGCGTTTTCGTGCGCGTGTAGAATGGGGGGATGCGAAAGAACTTTGCTCCCTTCATCGTCGCCCTCGCGATTCTGGTCGTACCGCCGGTGCTGTATGTGGGGAGTTATCTGGCGCTGGTGACGCCCGGTGGCGTACGAATTCAGGAACCAGCAGGATACGTTCGCGTCACGTCCTATCGAATTGACAACCGCTTGCTAGGACAAGCCTTCTGGCCTCTGGAGAAGATCGACCGAAAGGTGAGGCCGGGAGAGTGGAGGAAGCAACTGGTGTGGTACATGCTCTGTCCAACCAGCCCCCTGTAATCAATGTCCAGCCGGCTCAAAATCTCGAACTGCGCCAGAATGCCTGACGGGTTCGGGGGTTACGGAAAAAATTCCCCAGTGGTCTTACAGTACCCGAGTTTCTAAAGAAATTGTCATGACTTACGGACCAGACGTGTCCGGGATCGAGCGTCTAATAGGATGGCGCGTGTTGCAGCCGCCACGCAAGATCTTTGAAAACCTGGTTGGGACGAGGAGGGCAGCGATTGCGAGCCTTCTTGGCACGGAGCATTATCAAGGCTGGGGGCGATACCGAGTACGCTCCTGGCAGACCGCCGCGCGGCGGGGACCCGGGCGGGATCCGGGGGACTCGCACGAAGCGATGGCTTCATGCTACGGTGGAATGTGAAGCCACCCGGATTAACTATTATCAAAGTTGTTATCAAATTGGTAATATGTTATCTATATTTTGTTCGTAATGTGTTGTCCGATATTGGCTTACGTCGGTCATGTTAGCGCTGCAAATCGTGAAGGAAAGTGTTATCGCGACGTGTTATCAGCCGGCAGGAGTGAGGCAGCGGCAAGCTGGTGATCGCAGCCCCTCCAACGGGTAGAGGTGTTGAGAAAAGGGGTGGGTTTCTCAACACGCCCCTGCCGCCATGCCCGGGTGCGGCGCTGGTCAATGTTGAAAAAACCTGTTGTGAACTCAACACGCCGGGGCTTGTCATTTAGTCGAATAGGACAGGTCCGGACCGGTGCCCCTGGCTGAGATGACTTGCGCGACTGACCTTACGCCGTCTCGATTTCCGCGTACACGATCTCTTCGCCGAACAGGCTTTTGGCGGTCGAAAGCACGCGGCCGTCGGGGGCGAGAATCGTGGAGAAGCCGTAGCCCTTCCAGTTGTTTTTCGGCTTCTTATCGACGCTCCAATTCGCGCCGATCAAGTAGTGCTGGAAGGGCTTCAGTCGTTCGGGCAAACTGTGCCAGAACCATTCGGCTGGATGATCGTCATCGACCCAGGCGATGGGGTACAGCAGCGCCCAGATCTTGTGCGGCTGGTAGCGTTCCAAGATGGTGTGGATGTCGAAACAGATCGCCAGCCCAACGCGGCCATATTCGGTGTCGTAGATCTGCACACCGCGATCGCCGGGCGTCGCCCAAGACTTCTCGGGATAAGGCCAGGGCGTGAGCTTGCGATAGTGCGCGACCAATTCGCCGTTCGGAGCAGCCAGGCAGACGGTGTTGAACAGTTGCGGTTCGGCGTGAGATTTTCCGGGTGATTTCTCCGCGGTTTCGCCGGGGGCTTTTTCGAGCAACGGAATCGTGAGATAGATGCCGAGCTTTTTGGCGAGCTTGCAGAAGTGCTCCGTCGCCGGGCCTGGCACCGTTTGTGCAAACGGGAGCGGGTCTTTGCTGGCGAATGATTTTTCGATCGGCCAGCCAGGCAAGTGCCAGTTGGTCTTTAAGTCTTGCGAGACGTAGCCGGTAATGGCAGTCTCCGGCAGCACAACAAACTTGGCGCTGTTCGCGGCCGCGGTCTCGACCAGTTTCGATAGCCGCCGCGTATTCGCTTCGATCTCGCCGAGATCGCTGGGACATTGCACGGCCGCAACCTTCACGGTCTTCTTCGCACTCCCCTTTGCGGAGCTGCCTTCTTCACCGGCCGCTTGTGCCATCGACAACCCTCCCGCCACCACGCCTGCCAGAAAAGTGCGTCGCTCGATCATCGTGCCGCTCCTTACCGCCCCGGCTTTAGCCTACCGCCGCGTGCGAGGAAAGGGCAAGCGTGGTTACAAAACGGTGACCGGGAAGGGACTACCATGTTTGAACTATTGAACTGCTCACTCCAAGGAGAAGAACATGGCCAAGCCAGCCAAGAATACGATTTGCCTGTGGTACGACGGCGGCGCCGAGGAGGCCGCGCGGTTTTACGCCAAGACCTTTCCCGATTCGTCCGTTGACGCGGTGCATCTCGCGCCGGGCGACTTTCCATCGGGGAAGAAGGGGTCTGTGTTGACCGTCGAGTTTTCGGTAATGGGCATTCCCTGCCTCGGGCTCAATGGCGGACCTGCGTTCCAGCACAACGAAGCCTTCTCGTTTCAGGTGGCAACATGTCGGATCGGCGCGCCGGTCCTTGGCCAGCGGGCGACGCCTCCTGAAGACTTCTATAACGAGACGCTGGAATTGGCGCCTCCGATGTATATGACGGATCCGACGACAGGCGTTTCTGTCAACGTGTTTCCTGGGCTGACCATCACCTTGCCCTGGGAAGCAGAATCGTCGGCCGATCGCCGGACGATGATCAACCGGGAGATTTCCAGCGGTTTGCATTGCCTCACCGGGCGGCGGGGCACCGACGAAGTGGCGTTCCGCGCCGCGAATTCGCGAGCCTTGGCCCCAGAGCGAAGTCGGCTTTGGACTCTCGTTGCATTGCTTTGGCGATTCCTACTCGCATCAGGATGCTGCCGGCAACATGTACCCGCCCATCAGGGGGCACGGCACGGCCGGCCATGCTCCCGACAGCTTACGCGAGCATCAGGGCCAGTATCTGGGCTATGTCAGTGCGCTGTATGGCATGATCAAGGGGAGTTTCGGCGGGACCGAAAGAGTGCCTCTTGTTGGGCTGCTTGCCGGGCTGAGAGTGATTTCCAGTATGCAATTTGAAGGCAATGACGAGGAGATCAATGCTACCCAGTCTGCAGTGCTGCGGGGGTTTTGCGTCCGGATGAACCTCGCTGCCGGGAGTGCCTTGACCTACAGTCCCGAGACCGAGAAAGTCTCCTATTGGAGAAATTTTCACCCACGCCATACAACGATCCTGCAGCCTGAAGGAGAAGCGAGCGTCTTCCAGTTGGCCCGGGCGCTGGGCAGACAATGGCATACGAACATTTAGTCGAGTAGTAGTCGCTTGGAGTGGTCAAATCAACGGCATGGATTCCCTACCAGAATTCGCAAAGGACCCACGGCAGCAACGGCGGCTCGAGCGGTTGCTTTATCTGGCCGCCGAGCGTGGCGATGCGGACCTGGTGGCCGAGCGATTGAGGTGGGGGATCGATCCGAATTGTGTGTTTGGCAAAGGGCGAACGCCGCTGATTGCCAATGTGCGGCAGTCGTGCCCGAGCGCGGCGACGGTGCGGGCGCTGCTCCAGTTTGGGGCCGATCCAGCGATCAGCGATGAATCCGGACTAACCGCCCTCGACTATGCCCGGCGGAAGTTGCTGCGGCTGCAAGGCCAGCGCCCACTTCCGGCAAGGCAGTCGCCATCGCTCGACGAGAACGGCCAACTCGTTCTTCGTCCGGAGGAACAGGCCGAACTCGACAAGATGCGGGCCGAGCATCCGGACTGGGGCAAGGAGTTCGCTCAGCTCTACTGGCAAGAGCGGCTGCGCGCGGCGCAGCGAACCTTTAATGATCCGGAGCAGATTGAGTTGATCGTAGAGATTCTGGAGGCAGCGGGCGGCGAAAGGTAGGGGCCAGAAACGAGATATCGTACGCAATCCAAACTGCACGACAATCCGCCTGATGTGGTATCCTCCAAATCGAGTTCAAGCCAGCAGAATTCGCCAAACGCTGGAAACGATCTTAAGGTCGTATCATCAGGCGATCGCTCCCATGTGCAATCAATGGTGGCTCAAGGCGGCAATTGTCGGGGCGCTGGTGACATGCAGCGTGATGCCGGCCTGTGGACAACAACCGGCGTACTCGCAGCAACAATCTGCGTACTCGCAGCCCAGACCAGCGGAGCGTGCGCTCGATGAAGATACCTCGCTCGAGTTCGTGGATACGCCGCTCAAGGACGTGCTGCATTTTCTCGCCGATCAGCACGCCGTGAAGATTGAGCTGGCGGCCGAAACGAAACAAGGACCAAAGCGGATCGATCCCGAGATGCCTTAGAGTAAGTCTCACGCTCCGGCGATCGGCATCTCAAACAGCCTGTAGTTCTTCACGATCTTCGCGCCGCCGCGTTTGAGGGATTTGTAACTCAGGTGGTTGCTCTCTAGCACCCAACTGAACTCGGCTTGGTTAGCGCCCCAGGCCAGCACGCTCGGCAGGAGGTGAGCGATGACCACCAGGCCGAGGCCCCACTTTTGATATTCGGGGAGCACGTTGGTGCTGATGACGCGAATGTTCTTGATGGCCTTCTTGTTGGTAAGCAAGCGCATGAAGCCGAAGGGGAAGAGCTTGCCATCGATCAGTTTCACGCGCGGGTTGTAGTCGAGCATGGCGAAGGACGAGCCAACCGCCTTGCCATCGATTTCGACGATGGCGGTCATCTCCGGCACGATCAGGTACTTGAGCGACCCGGCCATGTGGTCCACTTCTTTGTCGGACAGCGGCGCGAAGCCCCAAGTGCCGACGAGGGACTGATTGTAGATATCCAAGAACATCCGCACGTCTTCTTTGAACCGGCTGCGGTCCAAGCGGCGCAGTTTCAAATTGAAGCGGCGCTGGCATTCTTCGTTGATGTACCTGATTTTCGGATCGACGCTGGAGAGCATATCCGTATGCCCCCAGAACGCGGCCATGTCCTCGATCTTGGTGAAGCCGTAGCCTTCAATCAGCCGCTGATAGTAGGGCGGATTGTGCGTCATCATGAAGGTGGGTGGGGTATCGAAGCCATCGATCAGCAGGCCGCATTCGTAATTCATCGAAGGATTGACGGGGCCGCGAATGGCTGTCAACCCGCGAGTCTTCAGCCATTCCCGGGCGGCGTCGAACAGGCCCGTGGCGACGGCGGTGTCGTCGATGGCTTCAAAGAAGCCGAAGAAGCCCAGTTTGTCGTTGTTCTGCAGGTTGTGCGAGCGATTGACGATGGCCGCGACGCGACCCACCGGTTGATTGCTTTGCCAGGCGACGAAAGTTTGAATCTCGGCGTTGTCATAGAACGGATGATGGACATAGTTCACCAGTTCTTGTTGGTTCTGCTGCAGCGGCGGGACCCAGTTGGGATAGGCCCCGTTGATGGTCCAGGGAAGCCGCAAGAACGCCTTCCGCTCGCGGCTGGTTTCGGCCGGCTTGATGACGATGGGGGCCATGTTTCGTCCGTGCTTCGTAATGCGGTGATTTGTAGGATGGGCACTCTTGACCGTCCCTAAGACCCGACGACGGGCAAGAGTGCCCATCCTACTCTCGCTGTAAATTGGTTTCGGTCGCGTAAAATGGGACGACCGAAACAGGGGATTCAGCGGGCGGAGTTCGCAAAATCCCCTCTAAAACTGATCTGGATAAATCCGGAGAGCCTGCAATGATACCGGATACCGTAGATTGCAGGGACAGCGGTTTGGGGAAACCCGGTTTGGGGAAACCCGGTTGGCGGAAACACAGTTTGCGGAAACACAGTTCCCGCAGGATGCCAAAATATGAAATACCTAGTCACCGGCGCGACGGGCTTGATTGGCAACAACGTGGTGCGGCATCTGCTGGCCGCGGGGGAAGAGGTGCGCGTGCTGCTGCGCGGCGGTCAGCGCTGCGAACCGCTGTTGGGACTGGATGTAGAGGTGGCCCCCGGCGATATTCGCGAGGCTGCCAAGGTGCAGAACGCCGTGCAAGGCGTGGACTGCGTGATTCATGCGGCCGCTCACGTGCAGGTGGGCTGGACGCAATCGGAGATGCATCGCCAGGTGAATGTCGAAGGGACTCGGTTGATTGCCGAAGCTGCGCTCCGGAACAGTGCCCGCCTGGTGCATGTTTCCACGGTGAATACCTTGGGGATCGGAATGCTCGACGATCCCGCCGACGAAGAATCGGGCCTGCCGGGGTTGGTTCCTTGCCATTATGTCACCTCGAAAATCAATGCGGAAAAGGTGGTTCAGCAAGTTGCCACGCGGGGCCTGGACGCGGTGATCGTACACCCGGGTTTCTGCTTGGGGCCCTGGGATTGGAAGCCATCTTCCGGCCGAATGTTGCTGGCCGTCGTTCGCGGCACGATGGTCGCGCCGGCGGGGGCTTTTATGGTTTGTGACGCTCGCGACGTTTCTGCGGGGATTGCCGCGGCGGCGAAACTTGCGCCCGCGGGCGGTCGATATATCCTGGGCGGTCACAACCTGACTTACCTCGACGCTTGGCAAGTATTTGCTCGCGTTGGAGGTCAGAGCGGGCCGCGGTTTCGGCTGGGGCCGATTGCCTGCTGGATCGGCAGTGTCGGCTATGATGTCTGGACGCGCTGCACGGGCGAAGAGGCGGAAATCAACTCGGCCTCCATCGGCATGGGTGCCCAGCACTGTTGTTTCAGCAGCGACCGGGCTAAGCGGGAACTGAACTATCGCATTCGTCCGCTGGAAAATATTGTCGCCGAAGCTTGGAGCTGGTTTTGCGAGCGGGGTTATGTCGCCCGGCAACGTCCCGTCGCCCGGCCGGCGGCGGTCAGTGTTCATTCCTAATTGCCGCCCCGCGGGGAGCGGCCGAAGAGTCGCTTCATGGCAACCGTGCTGGTCACCGGCGGCAGCGGCTTTATCGGGCGAAACCTGATCGAAGCCTTGCTCTTCCGCGGCGACCGCGTTCGCTGCCTCGTCCGCAAACCGGCCGCTAACGTCATTCTGCAAGACCTCGGCGCCGAGATGATCACTGGCGACCTGCACGACCATGCCTCGCTGCAACAGGCCGTGGCGGGTTGCGACACGGTCTTTCATCTGGCCGGCATGATTGCGGCGCATAACATCGCCGACCTGATGAAGGTCAATCGCGACGGCACCGCAAACCTCGCCAATGCGATTGCCGCGCAGAGCAATCCGCCGGTGCTGTGCCTCGTGTCGTCAATTGCCGCATCGGGTCCCGCCGCCCGGGGCCAAGTGCGGATCGAAGCTGATCCTCCCGCGCCGATGTCGAACTATGGCCGCAGCAAACTGGCCGGCGAAGAAGAAGCGATCCAACGCGCGGATCGCTTCCCGCTGACCATCATCAGGCCAGGGGCCGTATTCGGGCCGCACGATCGATCAGCGCTGCCGCTCTTTCAAACCATTCAGCGCTTCCGCATTCACCCGGTGGCAGGTTGGCGGCATCCGCCCCTGTCGTGGATTTATGTCAGCGACCTGATTGATCTGATGTCGCTGGCCGTGGACCACGGCGAGCGCGTACCTGCCGCTGCGGCGCGAGCGCCGGAACAACACACTGGCCAAGGCGTCTACTTCGGCGTCGCGCCCGAACATCCGTCCTATGCCGAGTTCGGCGGCCTGACGCGCTCGATCTTGCGGCGGCCTTACATGCCCGTGATTGCGATCCCTGCCCCGGTCTCGTTCTTCATGGCCAGTGTGAACGAAACCATCGCCCGCCTCCGCGGCAAGCCCGACGTCTTCAACCGCGACAAAATCCGCGAAGCACTCGTTGAAAGCTGGGCCTGCTCGCCCGCCAAGTCGCGCGTGCAACTCGGTTTTGAACCCGCCGCCCCGCTGCAGGAAAGAATCCGCGACACAATCGAGTGGTATCGGAAGATGAAGTGGCTGTGGTGAGAAGCCAGCGATCGGGGATCGGGTTTTCGCCCAAAGCGTCCATGAATGCACCCACGCCTTCAGGGGGGCGACATGAGCGAAACCCGTAAACGGCGCTGTTTTCCACTCCACACAGGCGCCGATTAATGGACACCCCCCTTTGGCGAGACTACCGTTGGAGTCCCGCCTTCAGGCGGTCCCCCCGTACCACCGAACGTCCCTATGCAGCCGACCCCGAAGCAGCCCCCCGCTGACGTTGTTGATAACCGTTATCGCGCAATTTTTCGCCGCGCATTCGCCGTTCGCAAGCCCTTGCCAGGCAAGACATTATCAACACATTATCAGCAAGTAATAACTATTTACTGAACACAAGTGATAACAACTCAACCGGGTGGGATGAGCGTTGGAGTCCCGCCTTCAGACGGTCCCCTCCTCGGCCGCCCCAGCCAATTCCTGCCAACTCAAATTGCCAAAGATCACTGCGCACATTTTACGCATGTAGTGATTATTTGTCAAGCAATTGTTGACTATAATCGGGGTGTCTGGAGTGAGAGCACCGAACAGCCGATCCCCCATCCTGGCCAGGTCGCGCCGTGATTCAAGGAACGAGATCGAGGAAACGTGCACTTCTCTTGGCTCCCTTGGAAATGAAGTGTCGTCGCCGCGTAGCGGCACCCTCCGACAAGGCAGTGTTGCGGATCGAGAATGGATCCAACCGGCCGGATTGCAGATCATCCACACCCCGCCGCCTTCCGCGCGACGCTTGAAGAAGGTCCACCCACACTGTGTCAGGGCGGAGTACCGACCTGACCTACATCGCTATTCCTGTGGTCGCTTTCCGAGTATCTGGTCGTACATCGAGAAGTCAGTGACAACTGTGGGGGGAACGTCGGAGGCTGGCTCGAACATCGTGATCCGCGGCGGCTCGGGCAGTTGAAGCCGACGAAGGACAAGCCTTCCAATGTATGTCCAGACGTAAGCAAACCCGGACTCACTTCCCGTGAATGGCCTCACTTCGATAACATCCATTTCAAGCAATCGTAAGATTGCAAGATCATGGCTCCCTACCATGGAATTGCTGACAGCAGTCGTCTCCCAGAAATGGGACTTTGTCGAGTACGTGCGAATGATGTGCATCGCGTATCCGTCTAGCTTACGGATGATCTCAGACACACGTTGGTGCTCTTCATCGAGGATCGCCTGCAGCGCGATCGCAAAATGCTTTGCCAGTTTTTTGCGTTCTTCGGCGATGCTGCCTTTTTCATGATTTACCGTGTATCCGTAGGGGAAACGCCTGTGCCTCAGGTCAAAGGGCAGCTGTTCCTGATCTCCGTTAGCCTTGTTCATGACGAGGATAAGGCGCTTCCAACCGATACGGGCCCATGCGTATCCGAGTTCAATCATCACGTTCGGATTGGGCATGAGCTTCTGTTTTTTTGGTTCACCGAGAAGCTGGCCGGTGATTGAAACATCCGCGATAAAGGCACTGCATTCGTCGATCTTCCCCATGATCGTGTCACCGATGCTTGGCAGCCCTGAAATCCCTTCGGTGTCGTGATCAAGACGTGGTGAATCCTCTAGCCTCATTCCCATTTGCAATGCCACGACCGCATCATTCGCCGCGTCGTGAATTAGGTCTTTGCCCACATCTCGGTGCAGGTCGCTCTGCCAAGCGTAGAAAACGGTAAACCCTGTCATGCATTAGTTCCGTAGAGAGGCTCCCCTGGCGAATGGAGGCTGACCTTCAACTGCCATCTTGCACCACTGCAGCGGGTTGGTGCAAACGAAATCGTTGACTGCCGCGGCTCGGCAGGATGGCACTGTTGAATTCGTAAGGACTTTGTGAAGTGGGCCACTTCCCCTCGCTCTAGCTTGTGACAATCCGACCCAGTTTGCATAGACGCACTTGGACCGCGAACACTCCTCGGCCCAGCCGGCTGGCGATTTCTTCGACGGAAAGTCCCGCACTGAAATCCGCTAACAACGTGTTGTCATCGTCCGAGGACCAAGATTTCCCGGCATGGGGGCGCAACTTCTTCCATTCGGCAATTGGCCGATCCTGCTGCGCTGCTGCGGGCGAAACAGGTTCGCCGTATGACTCCTCATGAGCATCATTTTGTGCCTTTGATAAAATCCAGGCCTGGATAGCCACTTCCACGCGCGCCTTCTCCGTGACGATCTCCTGTTCGCCTATCCGCAGCAAGCGTTTGAGAACCCTGAGCGGCATGGGGCTTACAAGCATTTGGCACCGACCGCACAGCGTGATGAGGTTAGTGGGCGAGTCGTAACCGGCCTGACCGCGCGGCAGGATGTGATGGACCTGCCCGCGAGTAGGGCGCCGGCAGCTTTGGCAAGTGAATCGGTCACGCGCCACGATGCCATCGCGCAAGGTGCGTTCCATCAAAGCCCCCGTCACAAAGCCGCCGAGCTAGTTACTGTCTTGCACAACTAAAGCGATAGCGTAGTGCGTTGAGGGTGCGTGGTCAAATACGTAAGCGCCGTTGCCCCGTAGCCCCGTAGGTCATGCACGGTATTCCGTGCATGACCAAGTGGACGTAGTCTTTCTGTGACGTCCGGGCTTTCGCGGCGCCAGTCATGCTACACGGCTACACGGCTACACGGCTACTTGGCTTCCGACTCGGGCGGGGAAAGGCGCGCGAGTAGTCGAGTAACCGTAATTGCCTCGATTTCAGGCGTCGCGCCCGGCCGCAATACCACTACGGATTCATTACCACTCAGCTTGTAACTCCCCAAAAGCTGATTGAACGTTGCCACAACCTCTTGCACCGTCACGTCGTTGGGCCGGGTCCACGGAACTCGAAAATGCTCAGACTCAGTGAGCATCCACCACGGCGATTCCTGATCAATTGGAGGGCCGTCTGCACGCACTTCCGAATGGCGAGGAGTAACAAGCAGAATTTGACTAAATTGTGATTGACTCTCCCCTGAAAAAAACTTTGGACAATCCGTTAAATACGGCAAATTCCGCGGTGAGTTCCAAGGCTGCTCCCTAGCGTATTCCTTGCTTATCGCTAGAGAACCGACAAATGCTGACAGGTGAACTCGCCATGATAAAGTTTCAAATTCCGGCGTTGCATTAACAAGCTGACTCGATGATTGAGCTTGATATGTATTAATGGCAACGAGAAGTTGATGCATACGACCGATGCGGCCGGAAAGAATGGCGGCCTGTCGGCGTGACTCAAACCAACTAGCGAGCTCGTAAATTGGAATTCCAAAGGCAGTTATGAATGTCAACGCGAGTAGTACTGTTAGCAGTGGTCTGCTGCGCATCACTTTACGCCTGAATATTGATTATCATTCGCTATAACGCGGACGTATTAAGGGTTAGGGTCGATCACGATTAGGCCCCCCGGCGGGGTGGCTGTGTTTGGCGTCAGCCTAACACGGCCGAGCAGCCACCATGCGATCTATCCTCAATAATCCGTCGCTTCTCGCAGCCCGGCCGTGTTATCGCTATCGCGAAAACACAGCCACCCCGCCGCTGCCGTCCTTCAATACTTTATCCACCCCAACTGCGTCCAGTAATCGAAGAGCCACGGCTGCGACCACGGATTGAGCGTGGCGTAGTTGGCGGAGAAGACGCTGAGGGCGAAGAGGATCACGGCGGTGATCCGGCCCCAGCGTGAATTGGCGAGTGCATCCGCAGCGGGGACGAGCGCGAGGAGCCAGAGCGGGATCAGCCAGAAGAGCCAGCGGAGGCCGCAGGTCACTCCGCCGTAATTGCGGTCGATGAGTGGGCGGCTGAGATAGAAGGCGAGTACGATGACGGTGAGCAGCGTGATCGCCACGGCTAACCACCACTGCGCGTTGCGCTGACCGCGCAGCCAGAGGGCCAGGCCCCACAGGCTGAAGATCCAAATCGGCGTCAGCGAAAACAGGCCGTGATGCCCGACGAGCACATGCAGGGCATAGACGGCAACGGATTGTTCGCCTTTGTCCACGCCTTGCAGACGATCGGCCGTCCAATAAGTTCCCTTGTAGTCATACCAATCATCCCAGGCGCGAATCTCCAGCCGTTCGTTGTGTACTAGTTGCACGGCCAAACGATCTTGTCCATCGACATCCCAAATCACCCACCGCTCGCCGGGCTGACGCGGTTCGATGATCGTCTGATTGGAAAGCTCGATTCCCTTGTTTTTAAGTTCAACGCGAGCAACGGGCGGCAATTGACCATCGTCGATCGCCCGCGCCAGATGCGGAGCGATGGTGACCAGTGTCGGACCATCTTTGTAACGATGGGCATACGCGGGCCTGAAACTTTCGTGCGCCAGATAATTCGTTCCCAGTGCTGCCGCCGCGACGATGATCGCCGGCGGCACGAACGCGGCGATGGTCCGCAGCGGCGCTTTCCAAACCAGGGCCAGAGCCAGCAACGCGAAAAAGGCGAGAGCGGGGAGTTCGCAAGTCACCGCGAATGCGCTGGCCAGTCCACCGACGGCAAATCTCCACCAGGCAGTCGATTCATCTCGAAACACAGGCCAGAGCGCGGCGAGCGTGATGATGATCGCAACCGCGGCAATCACATGGTTGTTGAGCGTGACCGCGAACGTCGATAGAAACGTCGCCTGTGTCGCGCAGGCGACGACAAAGATGCGTCCCCAGTTGCTGCTCCCCAGTTTCTCGACCATGGCCGCGAGCAACCACATTGCGCCCGCCAGCGGCAACACCTGGCTCAGCAGCAGCATGAGCCGGGCGATGTAGAACGTCTTCAGTTTGTCGCCCAGCGAGGCCCCGGTGACTTGCTTCACCAGCCAGTATTCGCCCGCGAGCAACGTCGGCAGCAGCGTCGGTTTGCTGGAATAGTAATGTTCCTGGCCATCACTGCCGCGATGTTTTACCAGGTCAATCGTGTGCCAGGCCCGCCGGGGATTACCACTTTTTTCGTCGTAGAGCACGTTGTCAATTGCATAAGTGCCGTGGTTGCCGAGCGAGCGAATCGTACACCACCGGCTGCGGTCGTTGGCGCTCAAAAATGGCGAGGGATCCTTTAGGCTCGTCGAGCGGACTTGCATCAATCGCGAGGTCATCGACGCTGCCGAGATGGCGATCAGCAGCGCGTACATGCTCCAGCGCAAGGTTCGCCAATCATCGGGCTGCGGAGTAATTGTTTCCATTCTTAGCTCCGCTCCTGCGGTCGCGGCGAGGGCGGACCAACGCGATCTTTCACTGAGTATTGCAACACGTTCTTGCCATAATAGGCAGTGATCAATTCCGCGAGGAAACCCATCGAAATGAGTTGCGCACCCAACAGCAGTGCGCCCATCGAATAAATCACCGCCGGACGATTGTGCAGATCTTCGAGGTCTAAGTCGGGAAAAAGCTTATCGACTATCCACCAAATCGCCAGATACAACAGACCGCCACTGCCGATGAAGAACGACAAAATGCCCAGCGTGCCGAGCAGGTGTTGCGGCCGTTCCTTGAAGCCCGTGAGAAAGTAGACCGTGAGCAGATCGAGAAAGCCTTTGACGATTCGCGAGACGCCGTACTTGCTGTAGCCGAACTTGCGCGGGCGATGGTTGATGACCACTTCGCTCACCTCCCACCCCTTAGCCGCGGCCAGGACCGGCACAAAGCGATGCAACTCGCCGTAGATGCGAACTTCTTCCAGCACCTCGCGGCGGTAACATTTGAAGCCGCAATTATGGTCGTGCAGCTTCACGCCCGTCAGTTGCCCCACCAGCCAATTGAACACGCGCGACGGCCCCACCTTGTGCCAAGGATCATGCCGGACTTGCTTCCAGCCGCTGATGACGTCGAAGCCTTTGTTCATCTCTTCCAGAAACTTGGGAATCTCGTGCGGGTCGTCCTGCAAATCCGCATCGAGCGTGAAGACGAACTCGCCTTGGGCGGCTTCAAAGCCCGCCGATAGCGCCGCCGCTTTGCCAAAGTTCCGGCGGAAGCGAATCCCGCGGACGCGAGCATCTTCGGCCGCGAGCTGCTTGATCAGATCCCACGAACCATCCTTGGAGCCGTCGTCGATCAGCATGATCTCAAACTCATACTGATGCTGCTCAGCGACATCGCACAACTCCTTGTGCAAGGCCCGCAGGCTCTCGACCTCGTTGTAAACCGGAATGACAAACGTCAGCATGGTGGATAGGTACGATCGATTTGAAGTAGCTGAATTCGCCAGAATTCAGATCCCCGCTGGTCTGAATTCTGGCGAATTCAGCTACAGGTCAACTCATCTGCCGGTTTATGATTGTCAGCCAGCAACTGCAGATACAATAATCTAAAACCGCCCGCCCCTGTTGGATGGAAGGCTCTCTGCCAGGACCTATCTCATGCTCGCTTACGTTGCCCCCGAAAAAATCGGCATTGATGCCCGCAAGTTGCAGCGGGCGTATGACCTGGCCACGGAATGGACGCAGCGACCCACGGGCAAATCGGCGATCATGCCGGCCGCCGCAATCATGGTTGGCCGTGGCCAGCAGGCGGTCGAGCCCAAGTTTTTTGGTCATCAAGGGCCCGAAATCGACGCCCCGCCGATCCGCCGTGATGCGCTATTCCTGTTGGCGTCACTCACGAAGCCCATCACCTATCTGGGCGCGATGATCCTGGTCGAGCGCGGCCTGCTGGGTCTTTCGGACCCGGTCACGCAGTACATTCCCGATTTCGCCGCGCATCACAAAGAAGAAACGCTGGTGCAGCACTTGTTCACGCACACCTCGGGTTTGCCCGATATGCTCGAGAACAACATGGAACTCCGTCAGCAACATGCGCCTCTTTCCAAATTCATCGAGGGGGCTATTCGCGATACGGTTCCTAAGTTCCCGGCCGGCACCGACTACAGCTACCAAAGCATGGGCACGCTGGTCGTCGCCGAGATTGTGCAACGGATTAGCGGTCTCACGATTCACGAGTTCCTGCACAAAGAGATCTTCGTGCCCCTCGGCCTGAAATCAACCGCGCTCGGTTCAAAGTCTCTGCCGCGGGAACGTCTCACGCGGGTGCAAACGCCGGACGATGTTGGAGTCGAGAAATACGGTTGGAATAGCCGGTATTGGCAAGAACTCGGCGCACCGTGGGGCGCGATGTTTAGCACGCCGGACGAGTTTGCCGTCCTCTGCCAATTCATGCTCAGCCGCGGTAGTCACCCGGTGCAACTGCTCGCGCCGGCGACGATCGACAAGATCACCACCAACCGGATGAACGACTATCCCGATTTGCCCGAAAGCATCCGCCGCACCAGGCCCTGGGGGCTGGGCTGGCAATTGAACTGCCCCGCCACTGCGGGCACCCTTTGCGACTTGCTGCCCGCAACCACCTATGGCCATCTGGGGTCAACGGGCACGCTGTTCTGGATCGATCCCAAACAAGACGCCTTCTGCCTGATCTTCACGACCATGCAGCGAGATCGCGCCCCGTGGCGGCTGGTGCATCTGTCGAACGCAGTGGCAGCGGCGCTGATGTCCACTGCGTAACTACTTAATATTCCACTGCCGGTACAAACCATAGTAGCCCGTTTGCCGGGAGGCTTGCGGACGAGAGTTCGCGCCGAACCAGCCATAGGCATAACCCTGCGGATGCAATGGCTGAACCGCGGCCGAAGATTGTTGCCGGCCGACGGTCCAATAGGTGGGATGCCCTGCCGTGGCGATGTTGGTCAGCAGCAAAGTTGCCAGCAGGCAACCTGCCAGCAACGCTGGCTTCAAGCCTTGATTTAGTGCGTTCATAGATTCCCCCTTGTCGCTCATCGGCAGCAGCGGCCATGAGGAATGAGAAACACTTAATCCCGCACGCGCCAGGAACCGCTGGCCTGCGCCGGCGGCGTTACATACTCAAGATGCTCCGCGGGCATCACCCGGCTGCCATCGCGGGGATCGTTCCACAGCGACAAGGGGCGCGGCTCGCCCGGCTTGGGAGCCGGCGGTGGACTGAGCGATGGCGGTGATAGCAAGCCGGGCGTGCTGCTGGCGGGGCTGCGCGTGGTTGGAATGACGACCGGCGTTGGCGGAGTGCCGGTTAAAGGATCAGGCGGTTTCGGCCGCGTCGCCACTTCGATCGTGGCGATACTGTAGTCTGGCTGGAGAGCCGGTCGGGCCGAACCCGGTCGCACCGCACCGCTGGGCGGTGAAGCCTGAAACTGCACCGCGCCCGACCTGCGGCTGTTGGTCCCTTGCGAGACGACCGAATTGAGCGCGCTGCTCAGTCCCCGCGGAGGTTCACTGACTTCGACCACGCGAATGAGTTCTTCACTGCTGACTCGTTCGCGGGGCGGAGTGGCAGCGAGTACACTTCCCGCGCCCCATGTTTCGCCCGAACGAGCCGCGACCGGCGTGGGCGTGAAAGTTCCCGGCAGCAAGATGCCGCGGTACGGATCGTAGTGCGACAGCTGGTTGCCATCCGTCGTCGTGGCGGTCGCGGGCGATGTCGTCGCGCCGGGGCCCTTGGCATCGCCGGCGGGTGTGTAATAAGGAGTCGAGTTCGCCCGCGAAAGTCCCGGTGCGGGGACGACGGCTGGCCCGAACGGCGCATACAGGCTGAATTGCTCGGGCGCATTCTGGCACCCGGGCTGACCCGCCAGGAGCAGCGCTAAGCAAAGCAAAGCCGTTCGGCTGAACATCGATCTTCCCCTGAGTGGGGCTAGAAAAAAATAGAGCTGGAAAAGATAAGCCTGGAAAAGATCGGGGGAGAATAGCGGAGTTCGGGCGCGAGTCAAGATGAACTGGGCAAGGCAAGGCCCCGAGCACCAAGTTTGTGCATCAACGCGCACGCATATAACGAACGCGATAACCCTTTCGCGCGCGCTTTCAACGCCCCGGAAAGCGACCAGGGCGGCGCCGTAACGTGTTGCTCGCCTTGATTTTATAGAAAACATAATAAGTAGTTAACAACGAATTATCGATAACATAACAACAATATTGATAACAACTCCTTCAGGTGGTGCGATCACCATGCAACTCGTTGGAGTCCCGGCTTCAGCCGGTCTTCGTGCGATCACAGGTAATTCATCTCCGGGATCGCCTCGGCGAGTTCGTTGACGGCCGGAGTTCGATTCACTTTCCCTCTGCCGCCCTGCCGGGCTTGGGGATTCGAGGGGCGACGTTTCCCCAGTGCTTGCGCACTGGGCTATTATCTGTCGCCGCTCCGCGGCTGAGACCAACGCGAGTTGCCCAGAATGGTTGGCTGACAAGTTGCCCAGCCCGTTAGGGCGACAGACAGTAGCCCACGGCGCGAGTCGTGGGAAATGGATGCCGGAAACGAATGAAGCCCGCTAGGGCGACACCGGCGTTGACGTTGACCCGCTGCTTCCGCCGCACCGCTCCCAACACAACCAATTTAGGAAAGATCAACCGCCTACCATTAGACGATCCACCCTGGACACGTCTGGTCCGCCGCGCCAAGTTTTTTGAAAGAAGCGAATATCCCCCGCTCCGCGCACGAAGCAAATCAAACCGCTTGATGCAGGTCGCAACTCCTCGGCATACAGGAGCATGCTCTCCGAGGCTTGGCTATAGACTCGACACTTCGTGCATGTTGAAATGACGTTGTACCTGCTTTCCTGCGGACTTGAAGTGTGGTTGTCGATGTCACTGGAACTTGATGCAGATCGCTTGCTTCCCGTTGGCATCCACGACGCGACGATGGACGAAGTTGAAGAACTGTTCGGCGGTTTCCAGTCTGCGGATCGCAGGCCCAGGCTGTTCGCAAAGCTCGTTGAATACGTCACGGCACTTCGCAAGGCGGAATTTGCGAGTTCCCTGATCGTTGATGGCAGCTTTGTCATGGGTGCGGTGAACGAGCCGGACGACATCGACTTGATTCTCGTCGTGCCTGCCAACTGGGATTTGTCAGCCGACCTGAAGCCTGTTCAATACAATTTGATTGCCAAGCGCGCCGTCCAGCGGAACTATCCGTTCGACGTGATCACTGTTCGTGCCGGCTCAACTGAAGAAGTCAAATGGACCGATTTCTTCGGCAAAGTGGGAATCAAATGGTACGAGCAGTGCAGCCTGCCGGAAGGACGACGCAAGGGCTTGGTGAGGATTGCACTATGATTATGAACGACAATCAGCTCGCTATCGTCCGCGAACAATTGGCAACCGCGGAAGCAGCGCTCGATGCCATTCGGCGAGAGGTGCAGCCACAGAATCCCCGCACCTATGCAGTGATGGCGGAACCGTATATCGACGTCGTGCTTTCGCTGCGCGCGGAGATCGACGCCTACCTGGGAATATCTGCCCACCAAGAGCTCTCAGGCGTCATCCGCAGCGTTGACCTCGATGCTCAAATGTTTGTCCTGCGCGAGCGAGTGGGTGGCGAACCCGATCTTCCCTGTGAATATAGCGCCGAGCTCGAAGATGAAGTGAAGGAACACCTGGACAATCGCGTGCGAGTCTCGGGACTACTGGAGGTTAGCAAGAAGACCCAAAAGTCCAAACTGTCCGTGGATCACATTGCGCTCATCGCCGCCGCTGAACCAAAAGCCGCGCCCTCGACCTGACGTCTGCCGCCCAATGCCCTCACACAGGATTCGTCAGGCACGGAGTACCGTGCCTGACCTACGCGGCTTCCCGCCGGAAGTTGCTCACCGATTCCGTGTTGCGTCCTTTGTCGAGGGCGGCGAAGAGGGCGGTTAGGTTCGCCTTGCGTTCGGCTGACTCGGCGGACTCTTGTTCGGGCGGTTGTTTGGCGGAAATCTCCACGTTCACCTGCGTGCCGGGGGCGAACGGGACTTCGGTGAGGTGAAGTTGGCCTTGATCGCCGACGGTGGTTTCGAAGGGGGGCATGAGGAGGCTCGCGCGATGTGAAACAACTTCTTGATTGTTTCTGGGAATGATGGCGAAAGCAAGTGCGATCGCGCGGATGCAGCCAATTGACGTGTCGCCGGCTCGTGCCAAAATGTGAAGACTCAACCGGCGAAAGAGCCGCAACCTTCCCTCGCCGATCAAGGCACTAGCTTCAGCGCCAGTGGCACCCGGCGCAGCACTGGACAAGTCTGGTCCTGCCATTTGGGCAAAAGGCAAAATCGCGGCGGGGTTCATTGGCAAGTGAAAGAAGATTCCAACACCAGCCCCCAGAGGACATTTCTACGGGAGTGACAGAACAAACTCGTCACGCGCTGGCCCTGGTCCATTCAGGTGGCTACAATCCACCCCTATGCCCACCCAAACCGGAACGACGACGTTTTCAACCGAGGGCTCTTCCGGCCTGGTGGCCAGGTTACAAATGCGGGACGCGGTCGCTTGGCAGCGGCTTTCGGACGTCTATGGCCCGGAAGTTTATGGCTGGGCGCGGCGGGCCGGATTGCAGGATTCAACCGCGGCCGACGTGACGCAGGAAGTGTTTCAAGCCGTCGCGCAGCAGATTGCCGACCTGCGCCGGGATCGGCCCGGCGATAGCTTTCGAGGCTGGCTGTGGGGAATTTCCCAGCATAAGATCGCGGACCAATTCCGGCGGTCAGCCAATCAGCCGGAGGCACCGGGCGGCAGCGGGTTCCAACTGCACCTGGCCCAACAGGCCGAGGCCTCGACGACGGACTTCACCCCCGCCGATGAAAAAGCCCGCCTGGCGCGCCGGGCCTTAGGACCGGCGCATCAATTAGTGTCGGCAAACATGGGCTGTTTTGCTAGGCTGCTTCGCTGGGCATTTTAGCAGGGGTTGTTGAATTACGAGGAGGCC
>JAYTUF010000620.1:0-19990 GCA_043744755.1 Anatilimnocola sp. | reverse complement strand
CCGCCCGTATAGCCCATATCCAATTGGCAGGAGCAGAGCAACCGATTGCCGGCGGTATCGCCGGTGATCAGGAAGCTGTTCTGCTGAGCCCGCGTCATGATCAGGCCGCCGGCATAGCCGTACCAGTAGTTCTGGCAGGGTGTGCATCCCGGCATTCCGCAAGCGCTGTCGTCGTTTACGACGTTGCTGTCGCCCCAGCCGCTGCTGGTGGCTTTGCGATAGTCATCGCTGAGCACGCTTTGATCCGGCTGGGCCAGCGGCGGAGCGGGCAGAATGGAAGGTGCATCGCTCGGGCTGTTGCCGGCTTCAGGAGCCTGCTTGCCGTTGTTCCACATGTCGCGATGGGCGACCGGGGCGACGGGATAGCTGGGCATTGCGGCCGGAATCGGCAGCAGCGAAGGTTGATCCAAATACTGAGCTTGGGCGGAACTGGCAAACCATGCCAGGCCCAGGGCCCATGCGACGCTATTGGCGTAGAAAGACTTCATGCTGTACTCCTTACGGGTTCGAGACATCCAATTCACGGCCCCGCCCTCCATTGTGCGTGCCGGGATCGTCTCGTAGGTCATCCTGGACAGGGACCTCATGTCCCGCAAAGGCATCCATTCCAAAGAGTCGCATCATGTGACTCCACGCAGCGTTGTCCATCACCGCGTACTAGCTGAATCGTCCGCTAGCGGCCGCAAGTTTGTTGGATTCGTCTCACGAAGGAAAAGAATTCTCAAGGCCCAATGACCAAACGTCACTTGCGGATTTCTGGTTGCAGCCGGACTTGTGGGCTGTGCGGGAGATACTCACCACGCGGACGAGAGAAGAGTTCCCACGGGTGAACCATCGAACTCAGCCGCACGAACGCTATAATGCGACCGTTGCGATACGGCGCACGATTCATAGGGAGCCAACCTGCCATGCGTTCTGAGATTTGCAAGTCGCTGGGCTTTGCTTTGTTGCTCACTTCGTTCGTTAGTTGGTCCGGCTCATTGCTGCCTGCCCAAGAGAAATTGGCCGCGATTCCGCCGATCAAACGCGTCTTGCCGCCGGAAGGGATCGAAATCCCGGAGGACGTTGCCAAGCGACTTAATGACGCTCTCCAGGCCGCCTATAAACGTTACGAACCGCTCCAAGGGCACGCATTAGCTGCGGATATTGAGGTGTTTCTCAAAGCCGTGAAATACGCCCTCGAACTCCGCGAGTTTTACGATCCCAAAGACTTCGCCAAAGCGGATACGCTTTTGAAAGAAGCCAACTTGCGAATCAACCAGCTCGGGGGCGACAAGTATCCTTGGACGACCGCAACGGGAACCGTCGTGCGCGGTTATCGCAGCAATATCGATGATTCCGCCCAGCCCTATGGAGTCGTCATTCCCAAGAATTTCGACTTCAAACAAAAACTCCCGCTCTACATCTGGCTGCACGGTCGCGGCGACAAGGCCACCGACCTGCACTTCATTCACGAACGAATGAGTAAGCCTGGGCAAATCATGCCGCCCAATGCGATTGTGGTCCATGCGTTCGGACGGCAATGCGTCGGCTTCAAAAACGCAGGCGAAGCGGATGTCATGGAAGTCCGCCATCATGCAGAGCAGCAATACCCAATTGATCCCGCGCGACGAGTGCTCATCGGCTTCTCGATGGGGGGCGCCGGCGCTTGGCATGTGGGCGCACACTACGCACACATGTTTCGAGTGATTGCTCCCGGCGCGGGCTTCGCGGAGACAGCCCAGTACACGAAGCTAAAAAAAGAAGACTATCCGCCGTGGTACGAACAAAAGCTGTGGGGCCAGAACGACACGCCCGCCTATGTGCGGAATCTCTTTAACAGTGAAGTCATCGCTTACAGCAGTGAACTCGACCGCCAAATTCAAGCCGCCCGGGTGATGGAGGAAGCTTACAAAAGCGAAGGACAGACGCTAACGCACCTGATCGGTCCGAAGACAGAACATAAGTACGAGCCGAAAACCCTCACCATGTTGCTCGCCAAGATCGACGAAGCTTTGAAATCGCCGCCCAGCGGGCCGCCGTCCAAAGTCTCGCTGCAAACGCGGACCCTCGCTTATCCGACGCAGTACTGGGTGCAGGTGGAGCAACTTGAAGAACATTGGCGGGATACCCGCGTGGACGGCACCCTTGCCAAGAGTCGCTTTGAAATCAGGACTGAGAACGTCGCTCGGCTGCTGCTGATCATTCCTCAGAACGTCCAAGATGCTTCGGGAAAAGTGCAGATCAAAATCGATGGCCAGGAATTGATGTTT
Organism: Anatilimnocola sp.; assembly: GCA_043744755.1. GTDB lineage: Bacteria > Planctomycetota > Planctomycetia > Pirellulales > Pirellulaceae > Anatilimnocola. The sequence goes on along the minus strand of JAYTUF010000620.1, from coordinate 17,738 downwards.
TCCCGTGAGAACAGGGATTCACTCGATTTCTGCACGCTTCTCAAATCAGGAAGTAAGTGGGGATTTGCAGAGAAGGGCGCTCCACTTCTCATCTCGAACCAGCGAATCAAGCGGACGGACTTGCAAGGGCCTATCGATGACGCTTTCTGCCGCCGGTTTCTCGTGGTGACGCCGAGCGGCCAGAGTCGCAACGCCAGGTTTCAAGCCTGGCAGGAATTCGAGCTTGCTCATTTTCGAAATCGTTGGCGGGGCTTGATGCGCGGCGACTTCCTCGAAAAGCGGGACGTTGAAGTTAACCCGGAGGACATCCGAGATTGCAACCTCGTTCTCTGGGGAGATGAAGATTCCAACAGCATCATCAAGAAGATCGCGCCTTCGCTACCCTTCCAACGAGCCGTCGATCATTGGCAAGTCGGCCAGGAAAAGTATGCTGCCGCAACGCACACGCCCGTGATGATCTTTCCCAATCCGCTGGAGAACAATTCGGGCACCCCGGGCAAATACATCGTCCTCAACTCCGGCCTCACCTTTCGGGAAGCTCACGACCGGACGAACTCACTGCAGAATCCCAAATTACCGGATTGGGCCATCATCGATTTCACCCAGCCGCCCGACGCTAACGCGCCAGGCAAGGTCGTGAACGCCGGTTTCTTTGATGAAGAATGGAAGCTCAAGCCGCCGCCAGAGTAGGCCGGAACAAGGTACTCCGTAGTTCCGGCTGACCTGCCGATCACCGTCAACTCGCCCCAGTGCCGGAACAGCGTGAATACACTTGTTCCGGCCTACTAGCGGAAGATTACCCAACCTTGGCTTTCGACCCAGTCGATGCGGCCACCGCCTGGGGATTCCGCAGGATGCGGGTCAGTTCATCGACGCCTTCCTGTTCTTCTAACAGGATGTCTTCCAGGAACACGACTAGCGCCCGGTCGCCCTCGGCCACGAGCAGAGCTTCATTGTACATCTTGACCGCCTTCGACTCGAATTCGAGGGCGATGTTCAGTAATTCCAACAGATCATCGGTCTGCTTAATGGGGTTTCGCTCGACGGTCGGCAGGCCGCCCAGGGCCACAATCTTCTCCCCAACCTTTTTAGCGTGGCCGAACGATTCTTTAGCGCTGTCGTAGAACATTTCGGAATAGACATCGCGCCACAGGCCGGAAACGACGAAGCCGGCTTGGGCGTACTGGGCCACTCCGGTCCATTCATGGCGGAGGCAATCGTTCAATTTTTCGATGGTTTTGTTCTTATCCATGGTCGTGACCCCTCGTTTTCGGTGTTTTTTGTAACTAGAAACAGGAATGATCCATTCGTTTGTAAGCTGCTAACGCTGCGCCACCCTTCATTCTTTCAGCGACTTAGCAACTCGTGGGAATGGGGACATTCAAGTCTCGATTGGCTGAATCATACCGACCATCGGCCGGCTGTCCAGTGTTGCAGTAACTCATTTTGCCAGAATATGTTACGATTTCCTGCTATCGATAATTCATCTCAACTTTGAGGTCGCTGAGCAGCGATACTGCGTCTCACCATCCAGCGCAACATAGCGCCGGTGACAAATCAGAGACCGTTGCGTGACGAGCCAGACGCATCTTTCAATACGCCGGTCTCGCCGATTTTGCCGGGGCGTAAAGCCACAACAGCAAGTGATTTGGTTGACAACACCGCTGCGGCCGTTACACTTGGCTTCGCTTCCGTATGTTTTCATTTACAAAATGTTCAGTTTGTTGAACATGGGAAGGGTCGCAGTCACCAACTGTGACCCTTGAAGAACGATTTCGAGCCCTGCCCGCTCAACTGGCTCCAGACACGTGGCCGCTGCAGCCAAGATGGACCGCCCATGAAATTATCACGCACAGTCGCTTACGCGGTTCGAGCCACCTTGCAACTTGCCCAGTTGCAATCGGATGGTCCAGTTCCGTGCAGCCATCTGGCATCGACAGGCAAGATGCCGGAGCGGTTTCTGCTGCAAATCCTGCGCAACCTGGTCACGCACGGCATCCTCCGTTCCACGCGCGGCGTGGACGGCGGATATGCGTTGGTCCGCCCCGCCGACCAGATTTCGCTCTTGGAAGTGATCGAAGCCATCGAAGGTCCGTACGATTCCACGCTCGAATTGGGCGACGGTTTGACCGACGATGCCCAGAACCAGCTACGCGATGCTTTTCAGCAAGTGACCACGAGCACCCGCCAGCAACTCGAAGCGATCAAGCTTTCGCAACTGCTCACACCGCCGCCCGGGTAGGCGAGTCATTTTACGTCTCAGTCATGGAATGACTGAGTTACGGACAGAGTTCTGTTGACTTTTCTCCGGGGATACACGGATGCCCGCCTCGCCGCTGCGCGTTACCATCTGGAACGAGTTCGTCCACGAACAGACGGTCGAGCAAGTCCGGGCTATTTATCCCGCGGGTCTGCACGCGGTCATTGCTCAGGCCCTTTCCGCCCGCCTGGGAGATGAAGTGCAAGTGCGATTGGCGACGCTCGACGAGCCTGAGCATGGCTTGCCGTTTTCCGTGCTGGATGAAACCGACGTGCTGCTCTGGTGGGGCCATGCCGCCCATGAGCGCGTCAGCGACAACATCGTGCAGCGTGTACACGACCGGGTGTTGCATGGCATGGGATTCATCGCGCTGCATTCCGCCCATGCCTCTAAAATCTTTCGCCACCTGATGGGAACCACCTGCATGCTCCGCTGGCGAGAAGCGGCGGAAAAGGAACGGGTGTGGGTGATTGACCCCGGTCACCCGATCGTCGCCGGCTTGCGGGATGAGTGGTTTGAATTGCCCAATAGCGAAATGTATGGCGAACATTTCGACATACCTGCGCCCGACGAGCTGTTTCTAGTCAGTTGGTTCGAAGGAGGCGAAGTCTTTCGCAGCGGTTGTGCCTGGCGGCGTGGCAAGGGGAAAGTCGTCTATCTCAGCCCCGGCCATGAGACCTTTCCCATTTATCACAACTCCAACATGCAACTATTGATCGCCAATGCGGTCCGCTATGCCGCCCCCAGCGGCGGTCTCTACCTGGGCCAGGGCCGCAACATCGTCCCCGCTCTCAGTCCCATCGCGGCGATGCACCGGGTGGACGAGAGTTTGCACCGGGCGAAGTGAGAGGGGGGAGTTTTGAGTTCTGAGTTCTGAGTTTCGAGACAAGCAAAACGGCTGCTCGTCCTGTCTCAAAACTCAAAACTCAAAACTCAAAACTCAGAACTTCCCCCACCCCATCACCGCAATCTCCCGCCCGGAATAAATCGCCCGTTCGATGAGGGTCCATCCCAAGCTCGCATAAAACTGCTCCTGATCGAGCGTGAACAGGTGCAGTCGCGGCAGGCCCAAGTCGCGAGCCTCGTCCATCATGCGTTGAACCAGCAGCCGACCGATGCCGCGGGAACGATGCGACGGTGAAACGAACACGCTCGCCAGCCAGGGCGTGAGCTGTGGACGAATGTCGAGGTCGTGAGCCACCAACGAAGCGGAGCCCAGCAGTTCTCCATCGTCGCAGGCAACGAAGGTCGTCGGCACTCCGCTGCGATGCACATGGGTTTCAAACCGAGCGATTCGCGTGGCAACATCGTTGGCTGGATTCAACTCGCCCCATTGGGCGAAGTGCCACGCTGCCAGGGCTGGGATGTGGTGCGGCTCATCGGCGAGATAACTGAGGGTGAGCATGGCGGGGGTCGGGAAGTCGGGAGTCAGGAATCAGGCGGTTAACAGCATGAATAGTGACGACCGATATGTTACCCTGTTTCGACGGTTTTGATCACAACCTTATATCACCCAGTTTACGTTGAGTCTGTCATGAAACTTGGTTGCCAGTTCCTGTCGCTGTTCGTCGTACTCGGCCTGCTGAGCGCTCAAGTGCGCGCTCAAGAAAAACCTAAGCCGGCGATCATTCCGCTGCCGCCGCCAGGAGTGATCCACCAGGCGGATATTGAATATGGCACCGGTGGCGGTGAAAAGCTGCGGCTGGACTTGGCTCGGCCGGCCAAGCTCGAACAGGCAGCACCCTGCATCCTGGTGATTCATGGCGGAGCCTGGGCCAAGGGGGACAAGCGACAACATACGGACTTAATCTACAAATTGGCCGAGAAAGGCTTCGTGGCCGCCACGGTGCAATATCGGTTCTGCCCCCAGCACCATTTTCCGGCGCAAGTCGAGGATGTGAAGTGTGCTGTGCGATATTTGCGCGCTCACGCCGAAGAACATAAGATCAACCCCGAGCTATTCGGCGCGATCGGCTTTTCCGCCGGTGCGCATCTTTCGATGTTGCTCGGCACGATGGGCAAGGAAGATGGCCTCGAAGGCGCGGGGGGCAACCCCAATCAATCCAGTCGCGTGCAGGTTGTCGTCGCGTACTTTGGTCCCACCGATCTGCAGCGGACTGATCTGCCCCCGGTCAGCATCGGCCTGGTCAGCAACTTTCTCGGCAGCACGCCCGAAGACGATAAGGGAGAGCGCAAACGCGCTTCGCCTCTCACCTATCTGGATCAAGGCGATGCGCCGCTGCTGATTTTTCAAGGGACGAAGGATCGCCTCGTGCCGCACACCCAAGCGCTGGTGATGGTTGAAGCCATGACCAAAGCGAGCGTACCCGGCCGAGTCGAACTGCTGATCGGCGCCGACCATGGCTGGGGCGGCGACGACTTGGTCCGCAGTTGGGAAGAAAGCCTCCGCTTCTTCAACAATCACCTGAAACCCAAGCCCGTCAAGTAACTCACGCCCGCGGGGCAAGTTTCCAACTTGCCAGTGCAGCAAAGGGACGCCGCCATGTTACGCTCCGTTCGCAAACTGCTTACGACGATCTGCGTCGTCCTGTACTTTGCTTCCTCCTCCTTCGCCGAAGTCGCCCGCTGGGAAATCGCCAAGCGCGAACCCTATCTTGCCGGAAAGCTGATTGGCGATCGCGGACCGTACGAACGTCTTTCTGGCAAAGTGCATTTCGCCATCGATCCACGGAATGAACAAAATGCGCAAATCGTCGATCTGAAACTCGCCCCGCGGAATGCGAAACAACAGGTCGAGTTTTCCGCCGATTTTGAAATGCTCGTGCCGCTGGATCGATCCAAAGTCAATGGCGCGGTCTTTTACGAAGTGAACAATCGCGGCCGGAACACCGCGATGAACCTGATCGATGGCGGCGGCGATGACTTTCTCTGCCGGCAAGGTTTTGTCGTTCTTTGGTCCGGCTGGATTGCGGAAGTGCAGCCGGGCGCTGGTCGTTGGCGGCTGCAAGCGCCGCTGGCTACCGAAAATGATAAGCCGCTGCGAGGCCTGGTGCGGAACGAGTTCGTGCTGGACAAGGCGGCTGCCCGCGCCTCGGTCGCGCATCGCGCCAACCTCGGCAGCTTCAAGCCCGCGGAAGATACGGCCCGCAATGCCATCCTTTCCTTCCGCGAACGAGAGTCGGATGCCCGCCGTGTCATTCCGCGAGCTGATTGGAAATTCGTTGTCAGCGAGATTTCCGGTGAAGGCTTCAGCGGTGAAATGGAAAAGGGCCAACTGCCACTCGTTGAGATCGAATTGATGGGCGGTCTGCAGCCCGGTTTGATCTATGAAGTGGTCTACGAAGCGGAGGGGGCAACGGTCCAAGGCGGGGGCCTCGCGGGCATTCGCGATTTGATCTCCTCACTCAAATATGCAACGACACAGGCCCAGAATCCGCTGCTCAGCGAATCCGGCAAGCCTCTCATCAAACGGGCGCTCGGTTTCGGCACGTCCCAAAGTGGACGCTTGCTGCGGCATTTTCTCTGGGAAGGCTTCAATGCCGATGAAGATGCGCGGCAAGTGTTCGACGGCGTGATTTCGCACGTCGCCGGCGGCGGCCTGGGCTCGTTCAACCATCGCTTCGCTTCGCCCACCCGCACGAATGGCCAGCACGACGAGCATCTGTTCCCCGCCGATTACTTTCCGTTCGCGTATGGCGATGATACCGACCCGCATTCGGGCGCAGTCGATGGCATTCTGAGCGAAAGCCGGCTGAACAAGACCACGCCCAAGGTATTTCATACGCAATCATCGAGCGAGTATTGGCACCGCAGCGGCTCGCTCGTGCATACGGATCCGCTGGGGAAAACCGATGCAAAAATCCCGCCCGACGTCCGCATCTATTCTTTCGGCGGCACGCAGCATGGTTCTGGCAGCGGCACGCCGGCCGCGAAAGGCAACGGCCAGCTCCCCGCGAGCCCCGCGGACTATCGCCCCTTGATGCGAGCGCTCGTCAGTGCCCTCGACGTTTGGGTCAAAAACGGCACGCTGCCCCCAGCGAGTGTTTATCCGCGGATTAGCGACGGCACCCTCGTCGGCTGGCAAGAAAAGGAAAGCGGCTGGCCGAAACTTCCCGGCGTGCAATATCCCCAAGTCATTCAACAACCGGCCTTCCTTTACCGCGGACCTTGGTGGGAAAGTCAGCGCATCGCCACGCTCGAGCCGCCCGAAATTAAGGAGAGCTACGCCGTCCGCATTCCCGCCATCGGTCCCGATGGCAACGAACGCGGCACGCTCAACCTTCCCGCCATCACCGTCCCCGTCGGCACTCATGCCAGTTGGAACCTGCGCGATTCGTCGGTCGGCGCCCCCGGCGAACTGCTCACCTTGCAAGGTGGCTATATCCCGTTTGCCAAAACAAGAGAGGAACGAGCTGCGTCCAACGACCCTCGGCCTGCTTTAGCTGAAATGTATTCAGGCTTCAGCGATTACGAAGCGAAATACCTCGCCGCCGCCGAAAAGCTGATCCAGCAGCGCTACCTACTGACGGAAGACTTGCCGCGGTTAAAAGCGCTGTGTCAAAAGTTCAAGTCGTCATTTTGGGCTCAAGTGCCCGATCCATAAGTACAAACGCAATGTCCGAGAAAAACAAAATTGTGGGACGCATTCAAGGCAAAAGAAAGACAACTGAACAATTGGCGCGATTGGCCGAGATTCGCGCCGCTGCTAAACGAGACTTTCCACCCGCTGAACCATCGCAACTCGCTCCCGCAAAATCTGGAATCCCAGCCCAATTGCGCAAAGCCCGTGAGGAGCGGGGGTTGACGTGGTACGCGGTTGCTAAATTGGCGCAGATTCCCAACCCAGTGACCATTCGCGACATCGAATGCGGCCGAGACGCCAAGCTCTCGAACATCGAAGCCGTGGCAACAGCTTTAGGATTGAAGTTAGAGTTGGTGGCATCCTGATGGAAATAGGTCGCGGCAGATGCTGGTGAAGGGGCGCATTCACGCCAAATATTATTGGTAGCTATTGACACCTTACGGGCATGATTTAGCATAACGAGTGTTGGATTCTCCCCCCTTACACGCCTCCCGAAGCTTGCCGGCGACGCAGCGGTCGCTCCCCACCTCACAGCTTCTCCCACCTGCTACGGTCGCCACCACCCCACTCCTGTGAAACTTCGCCTGATCAGCCAGGATCCTCTGGCCTGCCCGCGTGAAATTGTGCTCGAACATTTCCCCGCCGATATTGGCCGGGGGACGGATGTTTCGCTGCGGATCGACGACCGCTGGATCAGCCGGCGGCACTGTCAACTCACGATCGAAGGTGGCGGGCTGTTTGTGAAGGATCTCAGTTCTCGGCATGGCACCTATATAAACGGCCTGCCCGTCGAGAAGTCGCGTTTGCTCCCTGGCAACGAACTCTGCCTGGGGTTATCGCACTTTATGGTGCAACTGATTCCCGACACAGCCCTCGTTCCCGCCGCGCACGACTCAGGCGAGCTCGATGTTGCGGTGGGCGCAACGAATGGGCGCGTGATGGCGATGTCGTACTAACGGCATTACCGCCACATCCGGCCCGCGAAACTCTAAGGAAACTGCCAGTCTTCCCTTTGTCACAGGCAAAGATGAATCGCAGCTAGCTGCTCGTCCGATGTACCTAGAGACACCTTAACAGGCGTCGCGGGCAAGGACGCGCCCAGGATAGGTTGATGGCCCCGCAGGCAACCGATTGTGGGTTGTTCCCTTGGCGCGTCATGCTTGAGCAGCGAAATCTTCGACTCGATCTAGCCGCCTTGGGGTTGGTGGCGGTCATCGTTTTCTTGACGTGCGCGCTGCTCACGTATCATCCGCATGATCCCGTCGGACCGTTGCCGCCGCCGCTGAACTTGCTCGTGCAGACCGATTCGCTCGCGCTGCCCGCGAGCGACGTGGTACACAACGCCTGCGGTTATTGGGGGAGCCTAGCTGCGAGCCTGCTGTTCAATACGTTCGGATACAGATCGTACTACCTGGTCGCGACGCTCGCCCTGATCGACTTTCAATTGCTGCGGCGGAAGCAGATCGACCGGCCGTTGTTGCGGGCGATGGGTTGGCTATTGTCGCTCGCGGGCGCCACCACGATCATCGCCCTCATCCTGCCGACCGTCTCGCCCGGGCCGGTCATCGGCGCCGGTGGTTATGTCGGCGCCCTCGGCAAGGCGCTGGTCGAAGCGCATTTTGCCACGGCCGGCGGGCTGATCCTGATGAGCAGCATCACCATCGGCGGCTTGATTCTCTGCACGGACGACGCGGTGGTGCAAGTTGCTCGCGGCGCCGTCGAACTTGCCACGAACGGGCCGCGCTTGTTCAACCGGGCGGCTGTCGGTGCGAATCATGAGAACGCTCAAGTCAAAGCCAGCAAGCGAACTCGCAATGATTTGGAATATTCCGTCCCCGACGATGCCAAGTCGCCGCTGAAGGTAAAAGGGAAGAACCGAATCGTGCTGGATGAAGCAGCCGCGGCGAAGTCGCCGGTCACGGTTGCTCCGCCGAAGAAAGGCGTGGAAAGCGATGAAGAAGAAGTCGCTGCTTTGCCCGTGAAATTGCCGGGCAAGTCCGCCGGTGCAACATCTGAATTCAAAGTTCGCAACCCGGCCGATAAAAAGCGCGAAGCGAGCGAGCGCGAGAAGCTGAATATCGACGAAGCGAATCCGATTGGTCAGGAAGAATATCAATTGCCGAGCAACGAATTGCTGCAGCATGGCGAGGACATCGATTTCGATAAGCAAGCGACCGAAGTCCGTCGCAAGGCCAAGATTCTGGAGAAGACGTTCGCCGATTTCGGTTTTCAGGTGAAGGTGGTCGAGATTGAAACTGGGCCAGTGATTGCCCAGTACGAAGTCGAACTCGAAGCCGGCTTACGGCTCTCGAAGATCACGGGTCTCGCCGATGATCTGGCTATCGCGCTGCGGGTGCCGAGCGTGCGCATCGTCGCGCCGATTCCCGGCAAGAACACGGTGGGCATTGAAGTTCCCAATGAAGATCGGCAAGTGGTTCGACTGCGCGAAGTGATCGAAGAATCGAGCGCCAAAGTCAAGAAGATGCGGATTCCGCTGTTCCTGGGGAAGGACGTCAGCGGCAATGCGCTCGTCGCCGATCTTTCCACGTTGCCGCACTTGCTGATCGCGGGTCGCACCGGCACGGGCAAAAGCGTCTGTCTCAACGCGATCATCACGTCGATTTTGATGACCCGCCGACCGGACGAAGTGCGGATGCTGATGATCGATCCCAAGATGGTCGAGCTCAGCGGCTACGGTCGCCTGCCGCACCTGATGCACCCGGTCGTCACCGACATGCGCAAAGCCGAAGCGATTCTGGCCTGGGCGGTCGATAAGATGGAAGAGCGCTATGCCCTGCTGGCCCGCGCGGGCGTGCGGCACTTGTCCGGCTACAACCAACTGGGCGAAGAAGAGTTGATGGACCGTTTGCAACCCGAGAGCGACGAGGAACGGTCGAGCATTCCGTTGCAACTGCCGTACATTGTCATCGTTGCGGACGAACTCGCGGACCTGATGATGACCTCGGGCAAAGAGGTCGAAGCCCACATCATTCGCCTCGCCCAGAAAAGCCGGGCGGTGGGCATTCACTTGATCCTGGCCACGCAAAAGCCGACCGTCGATGTCATCACGGGTCTGATCAAGTCGAACCTGCCCGCCCGCATCGCGTTTCAAGTCGCCAGCCGCACGGACAGCCGCGTGGTGCTGGACGAAATGGGCGCCGATAAGCTGCTAGGCAACGGCGACATGCTGTTCCTTTGGCCCGGCACCAGCACGCTCCTCCGCGGTCAGGGAACTTATCTGTCGGATGAAGAGATCAACCTTGTCTGCGCGCATTGCAGCAAGGGTGGCCAGCAGAACTTTGTGCATGAACTGGTGAATATCAAGGTCAAGGATGAAGAGGGCGAGCCGGTGAAGCCGGGCCAGCTCAAGAAGCGCGACGAACTGTACGAGTCGGCGGTGGACCTGGTCGTGCGCGAAGGTCGCGGCAGTGTTTCGCTGTTGCAACGAGCGCTCGGCATTGGTTACGGCCGGGCAGCACGGTTGATCGACTTCATGGCCGAGGACGGCATCGTCGGTCAATACAACGGCAGCCAAGCGCGCGAGATTCTGATGACGGTCGCCGATTGGGAGGTGATGCAAGGGGGCAGCGAAACGGATGACGAAGAGCAACCCGCATCCCGCAAGAAAAAAGCTGCTGCGGACAGTCCATCGGCGAACAAGCGCAACAAAGTATTGCCCAGTGCCTTCGGCGAGGACGAACCGCCGGCGCTCCCCGCGCCGAAGAAGTCGCGCACGGTAACGCTGGCAGCGGAAACCAAAGCAGACGACGAGCAATCCGACGCCGAAGCGTTTTCCGAACAGGACGACGAGAATCAAAACGAGTCCTTGGACTTCCCCGAAGAAGATGAATTCGGCAACGAAAACGATGACCAGGCCAATCACTTGCGGGCCGAAAGTGCGTAGAATCGGCGGCTATGCTTACGCAGCACACCATTGAAATCCGTGTCCGTTACCAAGAGACCGATGGCCAGGGCCGCGCCCATCACGCCAACTTCCTCAAGTGGTTCGAACTCGGCCGGGTCGAACTGTTGCGAGCGCTGGGGCACAACTACAAAGAACTGGAAGCAGCGGGCGTGCTGCTGGTTGTTGCAGAAGTTCACCTTGAATACTTCCTCGGCGCCGAGTTCGATGACCTGCTGCAATTAACGACCAGCGTCGAGCGGTCTAAGGGCGCTCGGATTAAGCACCGCTACGAAATTCGCCGCGGCGAGCAACTCATTGCCCAGGGCCGGACGACCATCGCGTGCGTGGATCGCAGCGGCCGGGTCAGCCGCTTGCCTGCTTGGCTCGTCCAAAAGACGGCCGAGTAAACCAGGGTCTGCCGCAACGCTCGCGCCTTCTTCGCACAATCTTCACAATCCGCTGGTAGCGTGCGGGAGATGGAATCGCCATATTACCGGTCCTTTGAGGAAACAATGATGCGCACGACTTTGTCCTTTTACGCTCCGCTCTCCTGCCTGGCCGTCCTGGTCGTTGCCTATGGTTGCAGTTGCAACAGCACTCCACCGGGCCCGATCGGAAACGGAGTTAATCCGCCCACGGTCGAAGGCCAGGACATTGAACCAATCGCTGCCAAATACGCCGATCCAAAACTGACCGGGACGGTCTTCATCGATGGATCCAGCACGGTCTTTCCGGTCAACGAGGCGGTGGCGGAAGAATTTAAAAAAGTCGTGCCCAGCGTCCAAGTGACGGTAGGCGTTTCGGGCACGGGGGGTGGCTTCAAGAAGTTCGGCCGCGGTGAGACCGATATTTCCGCCGCCTCGCGTCCCATCTTGAAAGCGGAAGCCGAAGTGGCGGCGAAAGCCGGGGTTGAATTCGTCGAGTTGCCCATTTGTTATGACGCGCTCACCGTCGCCGTGCATCCGTCTTGCGATTGGATCAAGGACGACACGATCACGGTCGAACAATTGAAAATGATGTGGGAACCCGCCGCGCAGGGCAAAATCACGAAGTGGAATCAGGTCGATCCGGCCTGGCCCGATGCCGAAATCAAACTGTTTGGCCCCGGGGCTGATTCGGGCACGTTTGACTATTTCACCGAAGTTGTTTGTGGCAAAGCCAAGCAAAGCCGCGGCGACTTTACGGCCAGCGAGGACGACAATACACTCGTGCAAGGCATCGGCGGAGATAAGCACGCCCTCGGTTACCTGCCCTATGCCTATTACGAACCTAACAAAGCGAAGATGAAGGCCCTGAAGATCAAGAAGGGGGGCGCTGCCATTGGGCCAAGCATCGAGACGGTAAAAGATGGATCATACGCACTCTCGCGTCCGCTCTTTATTTACATCAGCCTCAAGTCGCTGGATAAACCGGAAGTGCAAAAGTTTGCCGATTTTTACCTGGCTACCGTTACCATCCTGGCAACCGAAGTGAAATACGTGCCGTTCGAGCCGGCGTTGTACGATTTAGTCCGGTATCGGCTTGCCCAGAAGAAGACGGGTTCGATCTTCGGCGGCGAAGCCGAGACGCATCAGAAACTGGCAGAAGCCTTAAAAGCAGACGCCCCCTAATCGTTTCAACGCTGCCGGCCGGAGTTTTCCAATTTGAGCAATCCGTCGTCGCCAGCCAAGATGAAACGCCTGCGCCCGAGAACCGCTGCCGATTCCCGGCAGCGGATGTGGCGCAACGTGCGCGAATGGGGCATTGCCGCTTTGCTCTTTAAGGCAGCGGCCTTGTCCGTATTGGTGACCGCGGGAATCGTGTTCGTGCTGCTGTATGAGTCGGCGCAGTTTTTTCGCCACGTATCGCTCGTCGAATTCTTGACCGGCACCGTGTGGACCCCGTCGTTCGCGAACCCCAAGTTCGGCATCCTGCCGCTGGTTTCCGGCACCCTGTTGACGACTTTCGTGGCTTTGGCCGTGGCTTTACCCATCGGAACCGTCGTCGCCATTTATTTGAGTGAATTCGCTCCCTTCGCAGTGCGTGAAATTCTCAAGCCGCTGCTCGAACTGCTCAGCGCGGTGCCGACCGTGGTCTATGGCTACTTCGCGCTCGGCTTTGTAGCTCCGCTGTTGCAAACCTTCATTCCCGACTTGCCAACTTTCAGTGTGCTGAGCGCCGGGCTTGTGATGGGAATCATGATCATTCCCTATGTCAGCTCCCTTAGCGAAGACGCCATGCGCAGCGTCCCCATGTTGCTGCGCGAGGGATCCTATGCGCTCGGCGCCAATAAAATTCGCACGGCGCTTGGCGTAGTTTTCCCCAGTGCTCTGTCGGGAATCGGAGCGGCTTACATTCTGGGAATTTCGCGAGCGATCGGCGAAACCATGATCGTCGCCATTGCCGCCGGCATGCAACCCAGGTTGACCGCCAATCCGACCGAGCCCGCGGCGACCATCACGGCCTTCATCGTGCAGGTGAGTCTGGGTGACGCGGCGCACGGCACCGTTGAGTATCAGTCCATTTTCGCTGCCGGACTGGTGTTGTTCTTGATGACGCTGAGTTTTAATATCCTGGGCTACATTCTGCGGCGACGTTACCACCAGGCTTACTGATTCATGCTGGATACTTCCCAACTGATTCTTCGTGGCAAACGCCAGGATGCAATCTTTAACATCATCGGCATCCTGTTCACGCTCGTGGGAATCGTCACGCTGGCGATTCTCGTTATCGATTTGCTGATCGATGGCCTGCCGCGGTTGAACATGCAATTCCTGGGCTCGTTTCCCTCCCGGCACGCCGCGAAGGCCGGCATCTTATCGGCTTGGGTCGGAACTCTGTTGGTGATGTTGGTCACCATGCTCACCGCCGTGCCCATTGGCGTGGCGGCGGCTGTGTACTTGGAGGAATACGCCTCCAAGAATTGGATCACCACGCTGATCGAAATCAATATCTCGAACCTCGCCGGCGTCCCTTCGATCATTTATGGATTGATGGCCTTAGGATTGCTGGTATATCAATTTCACCTGGGCCGAACCGTGCTTGTGGGCGGTTTGACTCTGGCCATGCTAGTGCTGCCGATTGTGATTGTTTCGACCCGCGAAGCAATCCGCGCCATCCCTTCGACGATTCGTGAAGCCGCCTATGCAGCCGGCGCCACCAAGTGGCAAGTGATTCGCTACCATCTTATTCCCTATTCAATGGGCGGGATCGCGACGGGAACCATCATCGCCATGTCGCGAGCCATCGGCGAGACCGCTCCTCTAATTACCATTGGGGCCCTCTCCTATGTTGGCTATTTGCCCCCTCCGCCGTGGCTCAATAGCGGCTTTACTGTGTTGCCCATTCAAATGTTCAATTGGGTCTCCCGGCCGCAGCCTGCCTTTCATCAGAACGCGGCCGCAACGGGTCTGGTGTTGATTTTCTTCACGCTGGCCATCAATGGCGTGGCCATGTACCTGCGCTATCGAATCCGCAAGAATCTGAAGTGGTAGTTGGATTCCGCGAGCATTCTGCCCGAAAGCCACCGCATGAGCGTGCCCGAGTTGAGTCTAGCGAACGATCCCAAGCAGGCCGCGACGCCACTCAAGGCCGACGTTCGCAATGTCAGCTTTTATTACGGAGCGCGGCAGGCACTAAAGAACATTTCGCTTCCCGTGCCGCAGCGAACGGTGACGGCGCTGATCGGTCCTTCCGGTTGCGGCAAGAGCACTCTGTTGCGGTGCTTTAACCGGATGCACGATCTGTATCCGGGCAATCGGTATGAGGGGGAGATCATTCTGCATCCCAGCCAGATGAATATTCTCAGCCCGGCCGTCGATCCGATGGAAATGCGGCTCAAAACCGGCATGGTGTTTCAAAAGCCGAATCCGTTTCCCAAATCGATCTTTGAAAATGTCGCTTATGGCCTGCGGCTGCGATTGATTAAGGATCGTGAAGTGCTGAAGAAAAAAGTGGAAGAATCGTTGAAGGCGGCGGCCCTGTGGGACGAAGTGAAAGACCGGCTGAATCACTCCGCGGTGAAGCTTTCCGGCGGACAGCAGCAGCGGCTATGCGTCGCCCGCGCGCTCGCTACCGAGCCTGAATTGTTGCTGCTCGATGAACCAACTTCCGCGCTCGATCCGATCGCCACCAGCAAGATCGAAGACATGGTCTTCGCGCTGAAAGAAAATGTGACGATCCTGATGGTCACGCACAACATGGAACAGGCCGCCCGCATCGCCGACTTCACCGCGTTCATGTACTTGGGCGAATTGATCGAGTACGGCCCCACTTCGCAGATTTTTCAGAATCCGAAAAATCCGCTCACGGAAAAGTATTTGACTGGGACGTTTGGATAGATGTGGAATGGGTCGAATGTATTCATGAGGCCCACCATGAAAGCCAGGCCTTTCGGTGTGAGCGATCGACCCACCCGACGAGAAATTGCTTCCAGGGAATCGACGTAAGTCGCGCTAGTTAAATGGAGGGGTGGTGGCGAGAAACTGCCCGGGTTTTTCGCCGCGCCCGTGCGCCCGTCACGGGATTGAGCAGTGATCCGTGTTGAATAACCCCGGGAGTTTCTCAACAAACCGGCATCCAGCAGTGACCACTCAAAAATGACTTACGTAAATTGCAGGGTGGGTCGAATGTGCGATTCATGGTGGGCCTCGCGGCGTGCCGCTCGACCCACCCTACTGCACTATCCCCGCTGGTGAATGGTGCCGGGATTGACGTTGTCTTGTGAATCGATTGCGATGCGCGGCGAGACGATGGTCCCGGGGACGACGAGCGGGCCTGGCGAGTTGGCGTTCATGATTCTCTTCAGTTCTTCCGCATCGACCGATTCGACTTCGATCAAGCGGCGCGTTAGTGCTTCGAGCGAGCCGCGGCGGACTTCCAAGATGTGGCGCACTTTTTCGTTCGCTTCGTCCAAAATGCGGCGGACTTCCTGATCGATCTCGCGCTGCGTCTGTTCACTGCACTGGGTGGAGTACTCTTCGCCTGCGGCCGCGGCCAGGAAGGGGCTGCGATGGCTGGCTTTGTAACAGACTCGGCCTAGCCGGCTCATGCCGTATTGCATCACCATGTTGCGGGCGATTTCGGAGGCGCGCTCCAAATCGTTCGAGGCACCGGTCGAGATGTCGTTGTAGATCATCTCTTCCGCCAGCGTGCCGCCGAACATCACTTGGATGCGGCTTTCAAGTTCCGATTGCGTCATCAGGAAGCGATCACCTTCGGGACGCTGCATGGTGTAACCCAAGGCGGCCAGACCGCGGGGAATGATCGAAACTTTATGAACGGGATCAGTATTCGGCAAGCTGTATGCGACCAATGCGTGACCACTCTCGTGATACGCCACGCGCAACTTTTCTTCGTCGTTCATCACGCGTTGCTTCTTTTCGAGACCGGCCGTGACACGCTCGACGCCGTCATCGAACTCCGCCATGCCGACGGATTGCTTGTCTTTGCGGGCAGCGAGCAGCGCGGCTTCGTTTACCAGGTTGGCCAGATCGGCACCCACAAAGCCGGGCGTGATGGCGGCGATCTCGCGCAATACCACCGTGGGATCGAGCTTCACTTGCTTGACATGGACTTTCAGAATGTCTTCGCGGCCTTTGATGTCCGGACGATCAACGAGCACATGCCGATCGAAACGACCGGGACGCAGCAACGCAGGATCGAGCGTTTCCGGCCGGTTGGTGGCAGCCATCACAATCACGCCAGTGTTCGAGCCGAAGCCATCCATCTCGACGAGCAGGGCATTGAGCGTTTGTTCCCGCTCGTCATGGCCGCCGACCATGCCGCTACCGCGACTCTTGCCGAGCGCATCGAGCTCGTCGATGAAAATAATGCACGGCGCCTTTTGTTCAGCTTGGAGGAACATGTCGCGCACACGGGCGGCGCCGACGCCCACGAACATCTCGACAAAGTCAGACCCCGACAAGCTAAAGAACGGCACACCCGCTTCGCCGGCAATCGCTTTGGCCAGCAATGTTTTACCGGTGCCAGGCGGACCGACGAGTAGCACGCCCTTGGGAATGCGGCCGCCCAGGCGTTGATACTTTTCGGGCTGCCCCAGAAAATCGACCACTTCGCGGACCTCTTCCACGGCTTCATCAATGCCGGCGACGTCGTTGAACGTGACCCCCAAATCTTCCTGAGCATACAGCTTGCCGCGGCTACGACCAAACGACATCGGTGAACCCATGCCCGCCAATCGCTTGATCATCAGAAAAATAATGAGCAGGCCGATCAGGATGGAAAGGATATAAGGCGAAGCCAGTTCCAGCGGATTGGGCGAACCGACGTGCGAGCGCGGAATGTTGCTATCGATCAGGGCTTGTTCCAGTTCCTTCCGCTCGGGGCCATCGTTCGAGGCTATGTTCGCCTGAAAGGGAACTCCCTCACGCTTCTTCGAACCATCAGGCTGCTTTTCGCCGCCACCTTTCACATCCATGAGCGGTGCCACGTCCACCAGTCCGGTCACGGAGCGGTCGTGAACCAGGATGTTACTTAATTTCGAGTAACGACTCGTCTGGCCCCGCTCATCACGGATATCGATGTGGCCCGGCATGTCTTTGACCAGTTCGCCGCCCAGTGAAACGCGCTTGCTGACGTTGATCAGCCGGACGAGGTCGGAATGCTGGATTGAAACGTAAAAGAGCCGTTTGGTGACCACGACGGCGAGCAAGCCGGCGAGCAGCACGAGGACCACAATCGCGAACAGGTTCATGCCAGACAGGCCGCGGTTTTCCCGATCGCCACGTCCCGGTCCGTTTTCGTTGCTCATGCTCAATCCTTGCGGTTGGTCTCGTAGCCTGAAGCCATTGCTGCAGGCGAGTCGCCGCACGTAGCGCTGGCTACGTGCAATCCATCAGTATAACGTCGCCGCCAACGAGTGCAGCAGGCTGGTAGTTCAGGTTGCCGCAATCCGCGGGCCGCTTTACAATACGCAGCCACGCTATGGGAGGGCCGAGCTGTTGTTTTATGGGAGGGCGAGGCTCCTGCCGAGCCGTTGTTCGGCAAAGGCAGGTGGCTAGCGATAATCCGCCGCCGCGGCTCGGCAGGAG
>JAYTUF010000619.1:0-5140 GCA_043744755.1 Anatilimnocola sp. | reverse complement strand
TTACGTTCGAAGCACCCGAGATTCGCTCGGCGATTAACGCCGACAAATATTATCAGACTCCACTCATGCCACGGTGGGTGGTTTTAACGGGGATCGCTTACATCGGCCTGTTTCATACCGCCGCAGGTCTCACCAAATTGATGTATAGCGGTCCCGGTTGGGCGAACGGAACTTCGTTGCAACTTTGGACCCACATGTGGGGCCATTCCTGGGCGCCTTCAACCTCGCTGATTTTATCTAGCCGATCTTTCACGCAAGTATTGCAAGCCACAACGCTGATTATTGAGACCGGTGCGGTGTTGGCGATTCTGCCGCGGCTGCGGACTTGGATTGGCTTGGGAATTCTAGGTTTTTATGCCGGTGTGTTACTGACGTTCGATTATGGGTTTCACTTTAATGCTCTGTTTACAGCGCTCTATCTTTTGCCCTTTGAACCCTGGATAACGAAGCGAGCGAACAATCAGTTAACAGTTCCGCCGGGCCGTTCTAATCCTTAATGTCAACCAAACCCACTGCTACTACCATTGCGGACGATGTTGCGCTCGCCGCCGCGATGCGACGTGGCACGCTATGGGTATTACTAGGGCACCTGGCGTCGCAATTGATCGGCTTGTGTACCTTGGCGATTTTGTATCGCTGGCTTAAGCCTTCCGATTATGGCGTGCTGGGCACGGTGCTCCCCGCGGTGATGTTGCCGCGAATGGCAGCGACGCTGGGGCCGGGCATCGCGGTCATGCAACGACGGGAACTATCGCCCACGCAATTGAGCGTGCTGTTTTGGCTGCAACTGGCGATTGGCCTATTGGCCGCGGTCCTGACCGTCGTCATTTGCTGGTTGCTGACCGGCGTCTACCAACAGCCAATCTTGTTACCCGTCGGCGCCGCGCTAGCTCTTGGAACACTGTTCGCATCGCTGGGGAATCAGCATCAGGCTTTGCTCGAACGCGATCTCCGTTTTGGCACGGGCAGCGCCTTGCGCCTGTTTTCGCAATTCGTGGCTTGTGCTGCGACCATCGGTTGGGCGCTGATTCGGCCGGATGTGTGGGCGCTGGTAGTGCAGCATGTGGTGGAGTTGGGCGTACTCTGCATCGGCAGTTGGCTGCTGACGCGTTGGCGGCCGAGCTGGCCACAGCGACCTTGGCAGGTGCGGGAGTTAACACAATTCAGCGCCGCCTATTCGCTCAGTTCGTTGCTTCAGTTCCTTTCGCAAAATATGGAAAAAGTGCTGCTGCCATTGTATTTTGGCGAGGCCGGCAATCGAGCGCTCGGTTTGTATTCGCAGGCCTTTGGGCTGATGATCAAGCCCGTCTATCTGCTCACGACGCCGCTCACTGGCGTGATGGTGGCATCACTGGCCAAGGCTCCGATGGGCAGCGAGTTGTATGCCGCTTTGACCACGCGGTTCTTTCGACTTTCAGCGCTCGGCCTGTTTCCGTGCGCGATCGGGTTGTCGCTCATCGGCGATGATATTGTGCTGCTGATTGGTGGCGAAAAATGGCAAGACGCGGGTCTGCTGCTTCGCTGGCTAGCTCCTTCATTAGCCGCGATTGGTTTGATGAACCTCGCCATCTTCGTGCTGGCCTCGCGCGGCATGGGGCGGGCGTTGTTGATTGCCTCGATCTGGTTGCTGGTGTTAACGATTCAGACAGCAGTTGTCGGCATCTATGTCGGCCGGCAATGGTTTCCGCTGGGAAATGATCCCGCCTTTCCCGCCGGCCTGGGTTTGGCGGCGGCGCTAACCTTGGTGCAAGTGGTCGTTTGGTGCGGTCCGTTTTTGTGGTTCGCCTTCCGCAGCGTGGGTGTGCCGCCGAGCAGAGTCGCATGGGCGATGTGGCCGGCCTGCCGCGCCTCGATTCTGATGGGAATTGTGGTTTACGTCGCCCAAAGACTGCTGCCAGCGGACGTCCTTTCCCCAGCGATTCGCTTGCTCATTCTGGTTGCCGGCGGGGGAGCGAGCTACGGTTTGCTCGTTTATCGCGAACTCGTTTGGCTGCGGCAGGAATGGCTGCAGCGGACGACACCGGCCACGGAAAATTCACACTAGCAATTGGTTGAGTCGCGATTTATGTTAAACAAGGTGATTCTGGCTCGTTGTTCCTTCTCAGGATCCTCTCATGTCAACTTGCCGTGGTATGCGAATCTCTCGAAGCACTCCAAGTCGCGGCTTCACCCTCGTGGAACTGCTGGTGGTGATTGCCATCATTGGCATTCTTGTCGCCCTGCTCTTGCCGGCCGTGCAAGCCGCGCGGGAAGCGGCGCGGCGGACGCAGTGCGTGAATAACATCAAGCAGTTGTCGCTGGCCTGCCACAATTTTGAAGACACCTATCGAACGCTGCCTTATGGCCGCAAATATGACGTTTGGGATACTTACACCTGGACGCAGTTAACGCTGCCCTATATCGAGCAGCAGGCCGTGCATGAAAACTATTGGACGCTGAATAGTACACCGTATAACACTTCGTATCCCGGCCCCGTCGGTCCGATTGGCAACGACCCGCGGTTGCGGCTGGCGCGGCACACGGTCATTCCGGGTTGGCATTGCCCGTCCGATCTGGGTATTAAACGGAACGAGATCTCGTCCGCCTCATTCGGATTCATCCGCGGTAATTACCGGGGCTGTGTCGGCAGCGGCGATATGTATGGCAACGCCCCGAATAGTGTGACGGGCGGGCCGTGGAGCAGCGGAGCTTTTTCGTCGAAGGTGGGGCAAAGCATCGATCTTGGCGCCCCGGTTCCGACCATGGGCGTGAAACTCGGCGAGATTACGGACGGCACGGCCAATACGCTGCTGATTTCCGAGGGCATCTCGAATGCCGTGGCACCCGGCTGGGGCGGCGCTATCGGGGAGATTGTGTACGGCAACATCGGCGGCGCTTTGTTTAACTCGACGCTCACGCCGAACTCGACGCTGCCTGATCGCGTGTATGGACCCTGTCCACAATCAGTGGGCGATCCACGCTACAAAGCTCCTTGCGTTTCAATCGCCGGCAGCCCCTGGTTCACGCAATCAGCGGCGGGCGCACACGCTGCAGCCCGCAGTTTTCATCCGGCCGGCGTCGTTGTCAGTCTGGCAGATGGCTCGACGCGATTTGTGATGGATAGCGTCGATGTGAACATCTGGCGGGCAGCAGGCACACGCGATTTGGGCGAATCAACGACCCTGCCTTAATAATCTTCCGCCTCGAGAATACCCTGAATGATGCATTCTGTTGCTCTCGTTTCCACGACTGTGCTGATTGCGTGTCTCAGCGCTATTGCCGGCTGCGGCAGTTCTCAAGCAACGGTTTCCGGTAACGTCACCTTTGCGGGGCAACCGGTCGCGAGCGGACAGATTGAGTTCGCGCCGGCTGCCGGTGGCGGCACACCGATGGGAGCGCCGATCATCGCGGGCAAGTACACGATCAAGTTGCCTCCCGGCGAAAAGACCGTACACATCACCGAATCGCCGAAGGTGGCGATCGTCACCAGCACCGAAGAGTTGCAGCGGCAGGCAGCGGAAGGACGCAATGTGCCACAGGCGCCGGCGGTCAGTCTCATCACGCCGCAGACCGCGGGCAACAGTCTAACCGTTAACGTAAAAGAAGGAGTGCAAACTCTCGACTTTCCTCTCAGGACGTCTCCCGAGCAGGCGATTCAATAACCAACCGCCGCGCCATCTTTCCGCGGTTCCGTGCCGCCGTGGAGCACGCCGTTTTGCCAGTCGATGAGAATTCCTTGATAGCCGCCGTAACCTCCTCGGCTGCGCACCACCTTGTGTCCCTTGGCCTTGAGGGCGGCGATTGTTTCGTCACTGATGCCACCTTCGACATGCACGGTTCCAGAACCAGACGCGGGATCGCCGGTCGGCGTCGCACTGCCGGTGTGCAGCACGCGGGCTGCATCGCCGGCGGCTTGCACGTTCAGGTCGAAGTCGATCATGTTCAACAGAATCTGCACGTGCCCCTGGGCCTGCATATCGCCACCCATCACGCCGTAGCACAGCCAGGGCTTGCCATCCTTGGTGACCATCGCGGGGATGATCGTGTGGAACGGCCGCTTGTGAGGTTCGAGCCGGTTCAAGTGTTTGTCGTCCAGCGCGAATAGGCAGCCGCGGCTTTGCAGCGCGAAGCCGGTCTTGCCGGCGACCACCTGCGAACCAAAACCGTGATAGTTGCTCTGAATGAACGAACAGCAGTTGCGGTCCTTATCAACGACCGTGAGATAGATCGTGTCGCAAGTCTCCAGCCGGGGATTGCCGGATGGCACATCATCGAGTGCCCGGTCGCGGTCAAGTAGTTTCGCGCGCCCACGGGCATACTCTTTCGAGATCAACTGCGCCGTGGGTAGCTTGACGAAATCCGGATCGGCATAGAACTTCGCTCGGTCCGCAAAGGCCAGCTTCTTCGCTTCCAGCAGCAGATGCAGCGTCTCGGCCGAGTTGTGACCAAGTTTGCGCAGGTCATGAGGCTCTAGCAGATTCAGCATCTGCAGTGCGGCAATTCCTTGACCGTTGGGGGGCAGTTCCCACACGTCGTAGCCGCGGTAATTCGTCGAGACTGGCTCGATCCAGGTGCTGGTGTGGTCGGCGAAATCCTTCAGTGAAAAGTATCCGCCGACTTTCTCACTGAAGGAGACGATCTCTTGGGCGATGTCGCCGCGATAGAACGCGTCGCGGCCCTGTTTCGCAATCTTGCGATACGACTCCGCCATGTTCGGATTGCGAAAGATCTCGCCCACATTCGGCGCGCGTTCACCATTTACTAAGTATGTTGCTACCGAATCGGGCCAGTCCTTGAGATTGAGGACGCTCCCTTTCCAACCCGCGGCAATCACTTCTGAAACTGGAAAGCCCTCGTCAGCCGTCGTAATCGCTGCCTGCAAACTCTCGGCGAGCGTCTTGCGGCCGAACTTCGCCCGCAGTTCTTCCCAGCCATCCACGCAACCCGGCACCGACCACGAGAGCGGACCCGATGAGGGAATCTCGTCCAACTCCTTATCTTTCAATTTTTGCCGCGAGATGTTGTAAGGGCTGCGGCCGCTACCGTTCAGGCCGTACAGCTTTTGCGTCTTGTTGTCCCAATAGATGACGAACAAATCGCCGCCGATGCCGCAGCTCATGGGTTCGACAACGCCCAGCATCGCATTGGCCGCAATCGCCGC
>JAYTUF010000618.1:0-5145 GCA_043744755.1 Anatilimnocola sp. | reverse complement strand
GGTAGCCCGACGCGTAAGCGAGGGATTTGGCGGATTTGTCCCCTCTCCCCGGTGTACCGGGGAGAGGGAGTAAGGAAATCAATGTTGAAACAAAAACTCATTCGTGTTCAAAAGCGCCCAGCAAATATCTTCTAACCCCACGACCTGATCACCCTTCGCGGCAAGGTGGGCGAGGCTGGCTTCGAGTTCTTTGGGCGTCGGCTTGCGGCTGACGGCGGCGAGGTAGAGTTCTTCGATGATGTCTTCGTTCTTTTTGCCGGCCGTGATCGCTTTGCGGAAGCGGTTATTGGCATCGCGGAGCTTGCCATAGATCAATGGGCCGTTGAAGAATTGGATGGCCATGCCCAGATTAGAATCGCTGCTTCGCTCGCAAGCGCAGACCGTCTGCCGTTCGGGCTGACCGAAGATTTTCAGGAACTCATGCTTGGCCAGGTCCGGCGCGGGAAGCTGCGTGGCTTTCGTTCCAGCCGGCAGACCCGCAAATGCTTCGGGGAGATCGGTAACGGCGCAGATCGAATCGAGGAGTTGCTCGGCCGACATCAGGCGGGGCTGATAGTGCGAGAAATATTTCACGTCGTCCTTGTTCATTTCGTTCGGCCGAAAATCGGCCTGGTACGTGCGGCTGTTCAGAATCGTCCGCATGACGTGCTTGCGATCAAAGCCGTGCTCGACAAAGTCCTTGGCGAGCTTATCGAGCAGCGCTGCATTCGAGGGTGGATTCGAGTCGCGGAAATCATCGGCTGGCTCGACAATGCCGCGGCCCAGCAGATGGCTCCAGATGCGATTGACTTCGATCTTGGCGAAGTACGGGTTGTCCTTTTCGATCAGCCAGTTGGCGAACGTATCGCGACGGTCGCTATCGGCGGGAGGATCGACGTCGCCTCGCTGCGGTAGCCAAGGCTTCATCTGCTTGTTGGTGCGGGGCTGTGTCACTTCGCCCGCTTTGGCCATGTACACGACGAGCTCATCCGCGCGGGCGGACTTCTTCCGCTGCACGCGGTTGAAGAAGGCGGCCATGCCGTAGTAGTTGTCTTGCGTCCAGCGTTCAAACGGATGGTTATGGCACTTGGCACACTGCAGGCGAGCGCCGAGAAAGACCTGCGAGATGGTTTCGACGCAATCGTTGGTGTCGCCGGCGGTGCGATAGAAATTGGCGGCCGGATTCTGCAGCGTGCTGCCACTGGCGACCAGCAGTTCCTTCGCGAACTGATCGTAGGGCATGTTGGTGGCCAGCGAGCGTTCGATCCAGCGGTGGTACTTGAACGTGCCGCTATTGCCGATCTGTTGATTGGTAAGCCGCAACAGATCGCCCCACTTGAGCGTCCAGAAGCGGGCGTATTCGGGGCGGTCGAGCAGCGTATTGATGATCCTGGTCCGCTTGTCGGGCGAACCATCGGCCATGAAGGCCCGCACTTCATCCACGGTCGGCGGCGTGCCGATCACGTCGCAGAAGACGCGGCGGAGAAACTCCTCGTCGCTGCACAGTCCCGACGGCAAGTATTGCAACTGCTTGAGCTTGGCATAGACGAGTTCATCGACGTAACCATTCGTCGGCGGGCTGGGCCATTGATAGCCGGGAATGTCGCGCACGAACGTGAGCGAGCAGGACTCGATGTGTTCCAGATAGCGAACGATGATCGCCGCTTCGCCCCGGTTCTTGCCGATCACCAGGCCCGCTTCGGTCACTTCCGCGATTTCAGAATCAGACGATGAATAGCAAGCCAGCGGCGTGACGTCGCGGCTGCTGCCATCCGAAAAATGAGCCCGCACGGCCAGGTGCTGGGTGTGGGCGGGAAACTTGAACAGACGACCCGTGGGCGGACTGACTTCGATCTTCACGCACCGCGGCTGATCGGCTGGATCAGCCTGGCAACCTTGTTCGATCCAAGCCCTCAATGTGGCATAGGCGGCATCGGACTTCTTCAACTTCTGACCGCCGCCGTGGGGGACTTTCATCAGGGGCTTCATAAGCAGCAGGCTGTCGTCGGGCGAGACGGTGTTAGCGCGGCGGCCGAGATCTTCGCGAATCAGCGTCAGGCCGTCGAGCACCGGATCGAACGCCCGCAGCGAGAGGCGGAAGCCACCTTTGCCGCTGGGGGAACCGTGGCATGCGCCGGAATTGCAACCTTGTTTCGAGACGGCGACGAGGGCATCGTACTCGAACGACATTCGCGGGGGCGTAGCTGCCGACGCGACTTCGACGGGCACTTTGATTTGCTGACCGCCGGCGGCGATGGTGATTTCGGCCTGGCCATCTTGCTTGCCGCGGACGACGGCGCCGTCGGTAGCTGCCAGCGCTGGGTTGCTGGAAGTGAACGTCGCGGCGCGAGTGAGATCCTGCACGCTGCCATCGGCGTAATGACCAGTGACGATGATTTGCGCGGCAGCTTGAGCGCCGCGGAGCTTGACGGCGGCCGGATGCGCTTCGAGTTTGGTGGGCTGACCGATTTGAATCGGTTCGAGCGGCAAGTCGGCAGCGAACGCAATATGCATTATCGCCAACGCGCACCAAGGCGAAACGGCAAGCGTTGTCAGTCGCAGTCGCTGGCTCATTCGAGTTCTCCGTTACGGTTTTTTGACTTCGAGCGTGGCCGCGGGGCTTTCGCCGGTCACATTCTGTCCCGCCGTGGTGCTGGTCGCAACCACGACGAGTTCTTTGAACATGACGGGCGCGGCATCGGCAGCGGCGGTGAGTTCGATTTCAAGATCGTTCTGATCGGCCGCGAGCGCGATCTTCTCCGGGCCAGTCACGCCGGCGGGGAGCGCCTTGAATTTGAGTTCGACAGCCTGCCGATCATCGCCGCGGCGCGTGACGACCAGCTTCACTTTCTGCGTCTGTCCCGCCACGATCGGTCCGGCAGGAGTGACGGTGACGGCGAGTGGATCGACGATGTGTACGACAACATCATTCGAGACCACGGCCAAGCCCACGCCGCCCAGTTCCGCATAGGTGAAGTACCGCAGCGTGTGCCGACCGGCGGCGATGTCTTTCGCGCCTTTGAGAATAATGTCATAAGTCTCGGCGGGGCCGTTGCCGTTGCGTTTCACTTCGGCCGTGAGTCCGGCGGGGACTTTGGGCAGCAGCACCGTCAGCGGCACGTCCTTAAAGGTCGCTTCGGTCCGTTGCATTGCCAGTGTCAGTTGCGATTGACCGATCTGCCGCAGGAATGTGACTTCTGGCTTGATTTGCGAGACGGTGTAGAACTCGCTCTTGGCGTTTAAGCCGGAAGCGAGGATCAAGCCATCCAGCCAACCAGGCGGGTAGATCATCGCGGGCTTGGCTAGTCGCAACTGCGTGAGCGTGGACATGATCGCGGGGGGCACATCAGCCGTTTCGGTTGCCTGGCCGACGATCCGCAGTGGCGCGATCTCGGCCTGTTGCCAATCGGCGGGCGGAATTACATAGAGCTTCACTTCCGCCGCTTTCGCGGGGATCACATTGTTCAGCACTTGCCAGCCGTTACGGGGCGACTCGATGCTTAGCCGGATCGGACCGTCGTAGCCATTGCGGACGGCAACCACATCGACGTTAAACGCGCCGCCATCGGTGCCCACGGCGAATCGCGTTTTGTTTACCTTGGGATCGTTCTTCAGCGCCAGGCTGAACGTCGGACCAACAACGGCTTCAATGCGATACGAATAATCATTGCCGCCCCGGCCGGTGAGGTCGCTGACTTGCAAACGAAAGACGCCATCCTCCGCGGCGACGAACGAGAGCGATTCTTCTTCATTCTCCGTGATCGCTGCTTCACCGGCCTGCGCTCCGGCGGCGTTGATGAGGCGGAGCGAGATGCTCGCGGGGGAACCGACGCTGCGGGAGATGGGGCGGAAAGTTGCGCGCTGACCCTTCGCGATCGTCAGCGCGAATTCATCTTTCTCTTTCGCAGACGACAGCAGGCCATGCAGTGCGATAGGTAATGTCAACGGATCCTTCGCCCCTTGCGGTTCAATCGCCGTGGGCAAATCGGCCAGCGCGATGGTGGACCAGCCCGAACCAGCACTGAGCGGCAATCGCGATGCCTGCTGATCGCCGACGAGCAACGTCAGCGGCGCGAGGCCGGCGACTTGCGGGCCCACGAAGTTCACACTGGTTGGCACGCCCCGTTGAACGCCGATCGGATGACTGGTCGTCACCAATGAAAAGATGCCGAGCCGCAGCCGATAGCGGCCGCCAGCTTTATGGCGATTGTCACGCAGCTCGATAACATACTTGCCATCGGCGGGGGCGGTGAACACTCCGCGGCAATCGGCGCCAGCGGCGGCATCGTCGTCCAACATCAGCAGTTCTTTGCCCGTCGCATCGCTGATCCGCAGCACGCCGTCGAAATCGCCGCCCAGGCGGGCGGCGATGATCTCAATCGAAACCTTCTCGTTCGCTTTCGCATTAAAACTGTAAAAATCGGCGACAGGCCCATCGCCGACGCCTTCAATCGCGGCGGGCAGCGAAACTTCTTGCGACGTCGCCGGCGAGCGGTTGTTGCCGTTATCGGCGACTATCGGCAAGTCATCGATCATCAAGGGCAGCACGTCGCTCAGGCCGTTGATCGAAGCAATCACCACGCCGCCGATTCCGATGCTGGTTCCCGCCGGCACGCTCAGCTTACATACCAGTTGCTTCACATCCTTGGCCTGCGGATCATGACCCACCCACTCGCAGCGGGCGGGAAATGTCGTCCAAATCTGCATCGGCCCATCGAGCTTGGTGCCGGCGAACGTGATTTGCGTGATGGTCCCCGGCTTGACCGAAGCGGGCGAAACACCGGTGATGGCCGGCTGAGCGAAGCACGGTCTACTCACAAACCCGATCGCCGCCAGCAACAGCAGACTGCAGCCCCACGGACCGGCTGTGCGCAAAAACGAGTGCTTCATCACGGCGGCGCTCGAAACAAGGGAGGGAAACGGTTCGGTGGGAAGCGGCTGGCCGCGGTAAGGTGGTTAGTCGTCCCTTACCACCCCTTCTGCGGAAGGAGGGCGCGCCAAGTCGCTGCTGCCATTCTGACCAGCGGCGCGGGGCAGGTCAACCTAATGGACGCTTCCAACAGGGATGCTGGATCCCTGGGAGGGCGACGCTCCTGCGGAGCCGGAATCGCGAAATGACATGTTTTCCGCCCCACGGCTCGGCAGGAGCCTCGCCCTCCCAATTCC
>JAYTUF010000617.1:0-20034 GCA_043744755.1 Anatilimnocola sp. | reverse complement strand
TTCGCCGGCACGCACCTGTTTCCTCAAGAAGCGTACCCCCTGGCGGCGCTGGTCTATTATCCGCTGTTGGCATCGCACATTCTGCTCGCCATGGCGGTGCCGTTTCTGGCGATTGCCACCATCTATTTCGGCCTGACCGATCAGCGCCAGCGGCACATCCGGCTCGCCCGCTGGACATTTCCGATCTGGCTGTATGTCTCAGTGACCGGCGTAATCGTCTATTTGATGCTCTATCAGCTATTCCCCGCCCCGCCTCTCGGACCTAAAATACCATGATGATCGGTCACCTTCATTTTCGACGAGTCTCGCTGCTCAGCTTGCTTCTGATCGTTCTTCTCGTGGGCGTGGCCGAAGCCTGTCCCACCTGCAAGGATCAACTGGCCGCCGATCCCGCCGCGTACAACATCGCCCGGGGTTATTTCTGGAGCATCCTGTTTATGCTCTCGATGCCCATCCTGGTTTTCACGGGCCTCGGCAGTTACTTCTACTGGGAGGTCCGGCGCGCCTATGCCCGCGAGGCTATGGAAGAAGCACTCGGCACTCGCGAAACGCAAACAGTGTCGCACTCTACTTAAATTTCATCTGGCCGCGGATCGTGCCATTGGTCGAAGGCGATCCACAAACTGCGGGCATGGCGATGCAGCAGGATTGGCAGGATCACGGCGACACTGAGCAGCAAGTACATCCGCTGGCGCTCGATCAGCCAGTGATTGAAAAACATCACCATGTAGGCGACGAGCGTGACGACCGCGGTGATGCCGTAGTTGATGTAGATCGAACCTAGAAAGAACCCCGGTTCCCGCTCGAACTTCTCGCCGCAATGCGGACAGTTCGCATGCATCGTTAGCAGTCCCTTGAAGAGCGAACCGCGGCCGCAAACCGGGCAGACCCAGCGCAGCGCCCGGCTCAGGAGTTTGAAATAACGTGACATGAGTCTCGGCATTGTAGCGGAATTCGCCAGAATTCCGAGACTTGCGAATGACACCTGAACTGCTCGACTGCCAAGGCCCTACAATCAGCCTCCGTATTTCGCAAGTTCATCCAGGCAAATTGTGTAGCGGACGATGACTTGAAAATCGTCGCCGGGCACATTGTGCCGATTCTTGGATTGCAGGACGTAGATGTCGACGCAATTCTTAGGCTCGCGGATCGAGGCAATCGCGAACTGCTCATAAATCCCGGGCGGCGGTTCGATGAAGTTCTTCTGGCCGAAGCAGCGCTTCCATTTTATGCCATCGTGCGACACGCACAACTGCACTCGCACTGCGTTATCTTCCCCCGTCATCGGCGGGTACGGCGGGCCATCGTCGTGCTTCACCTGAAACACATTAAGGAATCCCCAGTACATTTTCCGCTTCTTGTCGTACACGACCGACATGCAGTAGAACTGCTGTGCGGGGTGATCTTTGTCATTGGGAGCCAGGACGACGCGAATCTCCGACCAGCTCTTGAAGTCGGAGGAGGTCATCAGCCCGATCTTGCGAATGTCCTTGTTCTGGTGATGCGGCGGCCTGGGGCGAATATAGCAGAAGAAGTCCTTCTGCTCCTGGCAATCCAGCAGCGTGAAGTCTTCTCCCGACTTGATCACCGGCGCGTCTACCTTCGAGAAAGCAACGCCGTCTGTAGAGCGCAACGGTTGGTGGTGATACCATCCCTCATCGAAGCGCCAATGGTGGTCGAGTGAGAAGTACTCGCCGCCGCGCTTTACAATCGATTGTGGTCCGCCAGTCACAGGAGCGCTGTTGGTCCAGGTGCCATTCAATCCAGAATGGCTCTCCGCCCGGAAGATTGCCTCTCCCTGTCTGAAATAGCCGATGAACTTTTGCGAATCCGCGTCGTACCGAGGAGGCGTGTACGGCAGCCACAAAGTGTGCACACCCTCCTTGGCCAAGACGAGCTCCGGATTTTTGAGCGGCGGCAGAGCGTTGGCGAGTTGCGCACTGCAAGGCGCAGCCGTGACTGTCGCCATCGCGACGAAACCGATCAGCACAAGGATTCTCGTCATTCCATTCTCCGTTCTTTGGTCTCGCGCTTACCGGGATCAAACTCGTCCCACGATCGAAGCGTAAACGGCCAAGCTGCCTTGAGCAACAACTTGTAGTGTCACCGGGAGTTCGCGCACGGTACATTCATTGTCAGGCAATAGAGAAATGTGAAAGTCTTGCCGAAACCAGTAAAATGGGCGACAAACGGAGATTGCCATGCTTTCGATATGGTCGGGTGAATCGACGCGGTTGTGCAGTGGACTCTCGCGCCGCGGCTTTCTGTAGATCGGCGCAGTGGGAGTCGGGGGCCTGACGCTCACCGAGATGTTGCGGTCGCGCGCAGCAGCTGCAAATCGTCCTCAACCGCGCCCTAAGTCGATCATTATGATCTGCCTGTTTGGCGGCCCGCCCCGCTTCGACAACTTGCGGCGCGACGTCGATGCTTCGCAAACGATGGCGGGCATCGACGCCTTCCAGCAACGAGCGGTCGACATCGTGCTCTCAGGCAGTGTGCGGCGAGCGCTCGATCTTACACAGGAAGACGCTCACACCCGTGAGCGGTACCAGGGTGTGGAAAAGTTCCTTACCGCGCGGCGGCTCGTGGAAGCGGGCGTGGGAGCGGTAACGCTCGATATCGGTAATTGGGACACTCACTTCGATAACTTCAAATACATGAGGGAATGGCTCCCTAAGGTGGATCGGGCCGTGGCCAACCTGATTCAAGACCTGCACGATCGCGGGCTGGAGAACGACGTGGTGACCGTGATGTGGGGCGAGTTCGGCCGCACGCCGAAAATCAACAATCGCGACGGGCGCGATCATTGGGATCCCGTGATGTCGACCTTGATTGCCGGCGGCGGACTGCAAATGGGGCAAGCCATCGGCACCACCACGGCCCGAGGGGAACTGCCCAAGGATCGTCCCTACCGAGTGCCGCAGGTGCTAAGCACGATCTATCAGGCCACGGGAATCGATCCGCGGCAGACCTTTGCCGATTCGAGCGGACGACCGTTGGCAATGCTTGACGAGATGGACCCGGTAGCCGAGCTGATGTAGTTCATTCTTTGAAGTGACCGCCCCAGGCGTGGCTAGGAGAAAGTCTTGCAACGAATGGTGGAGTCATTGCACTTCAGCCAACGGATGGCGAGCAGTTTGCCGAGCGATGAAGGTAATGGTGAAGAGCGTAGCTTGCGCAGCCGGTGTTCTGGAAGCCAGCAATCGCACGATAATACGCGTTCCTTGCCTTGTGGCATCGCCCGCCAAATTAGAGCCGTCAGCCTTCCGCGGTTTCCGGCGCGCCGGTCACATCGGCCGAATGCACCACATCGAAGCATTCAGCTGTGTCAGAGGTTCGTCAGGGTGCAGTCCATCGCCGCGATGAAGATCATTGCAGAAGAGTAGATTCACATCCGCTGTTTCGCCTCCGCCTCCAATCGCTGCACTGAAATCTCTGTAATTCGCCGTCGGAGTCCGACGCAGTCAGGTTCCTTCAGCCGCGCGGTTAACGTCGGCAGGTCTTCGTCGCGAAACAAGTCCACGCCGTTGAACTCCGTGAAATGTTGGACCAGCTTTGGATCGAGGCACGGCCCATCCGCGAACTTTTCCAAACAGGCGAGTTTCTCCGCAGGCGTAAGACGAGTGACCTGACGGAAGAGAAACGTGTCGTACGGTTGGGGATTTTTCACCGCCGCGTTCAGGCGGGCTTGTTCGAGAACTGCCTGATAAAAGAGGGCACGATTCGCCTCTTTAATCGCTTCGGCGATGAAATAGTCGACATGGGCATTCCTCGTTTCCTTCAGCTTCTCGACCACCGCCGCGGGGTTTTGGCGCGCCAGCGGTTGCAATACTGCACCTGCGGCGCGGGTCGCAAACCAGTCGCGGGGAGCGGCTTTGAATTCTTCCAGAATTTGCTCCACCCACGGGGCCGCATCGGCCGAGGATTTGCGTCGCAAGCATTCCGCGATCGACGCCGACAGCGTCCGTTTCGGAAACTTCTCATCTCGCGCGAGCTCGTCCCGCAACAAGTTGGTCAAAAGCTTGAAGCAGGCCTCGTTGTCCTGCGGCGGCGCATGGCTAGCAAACCAAACCAGTTCGCGGCCGCGGCGGGCGAGCGATTCCGGAGTAACGGCTACGCCGGGCTTGCCGTCGATCAACTCTATAATTTTTCGCGGCGCGAATCCCGGTCCGAATTCCCCACGCAAGTGCGTGAGCGAAGCGTAGTTGTTCGAATCGGTTTGATCCGCTTCCTCCGCCAGCAGCAATGCGAGCGTTGTCAGCCGCTCGACCTGGGCGGCTGGAAGCGCTGCTTTCCCATCGCGAAACAGTGACAAAAGGGAGCGGCAGGTCGTCCGCTTTACTTTTTCCGCAGCCATATCGGCAGCCGGCCAGGCAATTCGGCGATCGATTGCCAGGAAGGCTTGCTCCCAAACTTCGTCGCGACCCGCAGGCAACAGTCGATGCAGTGATTCACTGACGGCGGTAATCATACGGTTCGACTCTTCCGCCGTTTGTGTTCGATCGACGAACAGCTTTTGCGTCATGCGAACCGCCATCCGGTCGACCACATCTACATCCAGCCTGTGATAGGGCGCGATCGTGAGCCAGGTTCCCGTGATTACGGAATTGGGATCGCGCTCGAGCCACTTACGCAACACCTGCGAAAGCTGGGGGTCTTCGGCGAGATCCATCGTGCGCAGCAAGTGGTGCGAGATTCGCAGCCTCCAATCGTCCGGAATCGCATTCACTTCCAACCGAGTCAGAAAGTGTTCGCAAACTTCCAATTGGCTTTCGCGGGGAATGTAATCGGTAATGCGGCGTGAATGGTGAACGTTACGCTCGTCGATGAACGAGCCGGCCGAGTGCAATCTATCCGCGTTCGGCGCTGCGTGCTCCGCGAGGCTTTTGACCCACTTCACCCGCTCTGCGGCCGGCAACGGCTGCAGAAGCATCCAGACGGTCTCGAAGGATGGGCCTCGATCCTTCACAATCGCCGCCGCGAGCGTGGGGATTGCCGCAGTTCGTTGTTCGGCTGTCAAGATCGGCGCGAGCTCGATAAACGCCGCGTGAATTTCGGACGGCAATTGCTTGGTGCGTTCCGCCTGCACGGCCGCCAGCAACTGTAGGAAGCATTGAGCGCGGAAATCAGGCGTGACCTTGCTTAGCGCCCGTCCTAGTAACTTGCCCGTTCCGGAGCGGGGAGTTTTGAGCAGGAGGGTCACATCGTCGCCATATTCGCTAGTAATGAGCTCGGCGACCACCTCCGGCTTCACGTCCGCCGACAGTATAAGACTTTCCAGCACATGCGGCCCCAGCGATACGTCACGGCGCATCTTGGCCAGACAATCGGCGAGGAGCTTTTGGTGCAATTTGGCCCGAGCGTCCGCGGTTAGCTTTTCGGCCAACTGCAGGACTGGCCCCGCGAGGAAAACTTTCTCCGGCAGTTGCGGCGCCCATTCGGCGACTAAGGCCCGCGCTTGCTCTTCCGGCACGTTCTTAAACAGTTCGTGTGTTGCGAGCGGAACCAGCCGTTTTGGTTCCGACCCCAATTCAGGAAAACGCCGCGCGATGTCAAAAGCGTGCTCGGGAGGCGTCTTCCGCAGAATCGCATCACATGCCGTCTCGGCGACCCGCGCGCTGGGATGAAGCTTGAGCGCGTTCGCCAATGCAAATCGTTCGTCGGCCGTCAGTTCCAAATCGGCGAGTCTATTTGCAGACCACGTTGTGGGTGGACTGCGAAGCGCGGCCGCCGCCAGCTTCGCGCACATTTCACGCCGCGGCTTGGGGAGCAGTTCCAGGTGAAAGTTAAAATCCGCCAAGCCGGCCAGCAGCGTCCGGTCATCGGCACCGTCGGCGAGCATCTTCGCCAGCGGCCTCAACTGCGTCTCAACCGCTCGGGGTTCAACAACGCTGCGGGTAAAACTCTGAATTACACTTTCCCAACTTGCGCCTAGCCTGTCCGGTAAGTTCCTCCGGTAGATCGGCAACATGAATTCCCGCCCCGACTCCGAAACGAGCATTGTGAAGACGGCCTCTCGTTCAGCCTGTGGAGCGCGAGTTGCGGTCGACACGAGCAGCTCATACCGGCGAAGTTGCGTCGCAGATTCTTTTTGGGAGACGGGCTGTCGAATTAAGTCTTTGAGAATTGCAACTGTTAGCCCCGGTTCCACGTTCGTTGCTTCGAGCGCGATGAACACGCGAAAGAGAGGAACTCCGGCAGCGCCGCCCGGCTGCAAGCGTCGATAACGCGGCACGAGAACTTCATCAAGGACGCGCTGTCGCACCTTTTCGTTATCACTCGTGATGGCATGAACGGCGAATTCCAGCGGCGGATTATCGCCCGACTCAGCAGCGCTGAGCATTGCTTCCAGCGCTTTGAGACGATCGTCAATCGGTGCCGCGGCCAGATCTCGCAACGCTTCTCGCTCCGCCTCCGAGGCAAGATAGGTTGCCCAGCGGATGCCGCCGAGCGCCTCCTCCGGCGTCGGTCGTGTTGCGGCGAGATTGTCCTTTGCCAAACGCTCGTAGCGTGCGTGCCATTCTTTCCCCAAGGTTTCAGTGATCGGGAGTAGTATCCATCCCGCCGCCAGAATCAACCCGAGGCCGCGAACTTGTGACCAAGTCATAATATTCCTCTTGCCGCCGAACTCGCAGGAAATGTGGACCCATGTTCCGCAGTAATCGAGGCCGACGCAAGTAAGCGTCACCAGGCACGCAACCTCGGGGGCGGCGTCGATTGCAAGACATGCGCATACCGCTTCCAGGATGTCCTATATGCGCAACAAAAGCGACTTCTGAGACTGCTGGAAATCGATGTCCGACTAAGTTCGCAACATTTGCTATGTTTTCGGAGGCGATGTGCTGGCAACTTTGGAAATGCGCAGTCATTGCTCATTCCGATGCACCGGTCACATCGTCATCTGTCACTTTGATTCGGCGAATGTCGCGAGTGCGAACACGTTCAATCTCAGCGGCTGGAGTGGCGGTGGTTTGCTCGCTGGCGGTGGCGGCAATGATATCCTCGCGATGACCAAGAGTAACGATTTCCTGATCACCGATTTCCAGGCCGCAGCGAGCAATGGCATGAGCGTTTCGCTCAATTCGATTGAAATCGCCAATCTCACGGGGGACGCAGGTACCAACCGCTTCAATGTCGAGTACTGGACGGGTCGCGGCACGTTCACGGGCGGGGGTGGCGCCGATGCGGTGCGCGTGGTAAAAGCGGCGAATTACGAACTCACGAACACGCGGTTGCAAACTGACGACGGCATGGATCTCACGCTCGCTGCCAGGATGGTCTAGCGTATGGAAGTTACATTGCCTGTTTGCGTGAAACGGCAATCCGCTTTCGGTCAAGGTCCACTTCGAGCACTTTCACGCGAACAACGTCGCCCACGGCAACGACTTCGCTGGGATTTTGGATAAACGTGTTGGCGAGTTGCGAAACATGGATGAGCCCGTCTTGATGAACGCCAATATCCACGAACGCACCGAACTTGGTGACGTTCGTGATGACCCCTTCCAAGACCATGCCGACTCTTAGATCTTTCAGTTCATTGATTCCTTCAGCAAACTGAGCGACTTTGAATTCGCTGCGCGGATCGCGACCAGGCTTGGCGAGCTCGGCGAGAATATCCTGCACCGTCGGCAAGCCAAACTTCTCGTCTACGAACTCAGCTGCATGCAGCTGCCTGGCGAGCGTTCCGTTGCCGACGAGATCTTTGGTGGAAACTTTGAGTTTGGCCGCCATTTTTTTCACGACGTAATAGCTTTCGGGATGGACGCCCGAATTGTCGAGTGGCTGCTTACCATCGCGAATCCGCAAGAATCCTGCCGCCTGTTCGAACGCTTTACGTCCCAGCTTTGGGACGTTGCCGAGGTCTTCGCGCGTTTCGAAGCGGCCATTCGCATCACGGTATTCCACGATTTTCTCCGCGAGCTTGGGTCCGATGCCGGCGACATAGGCCAGCAGCGGCGCGCTCGCCATGTTCACATCGACGCCAACTGAGTTCACGCACGACTCCACTTCACGGTCGAGGCATTTGCGGAGCAACGGTTGGTTCACATCGTGCTGATATTGCCCCACGCCGATTGACTTAGGGTCGATCTTTACAAGTTCCGCGAGCGGATCTTGCAAGCGGTGTGCAATGCTGATCGCGCCCCGTATTGTCAGATCGAGATTGGGATACTCGCGTCCGGCAAGTTCGCTGGCGGAATAGATTGAGGCGCCCGACTCGCTGACCTTGACCTGAGTGATCTTCAGACCATTGTCTTTCAAGACGCCGGCTACAAATGCTTCGGTTTCTCGCGACGCGGTGCCATTGCCAATGGCAATCAGCTTCACGTCGTATGTGGTGATGAGCGCCAGCAACCCCTGGGCGGCGCCCCCCAAATCGCTCTTCGGCGGCGTCGGATAAATCGTCGTGTTGCTGAGAAACTTACCAGTACCGTCGACGACTGCAATCTTGCATCCCGTGCGAAACCCTGGATCAACTCCAATCGTCATTTGCGGTCCAGCGGGCGCGGCGAGCAGCAATTCTCGCAGGTTACTCGCAAAGACGGCGATCGCTTCTGCATCGGCTTTGCTCTTCAGGTCTTCAAACACAACCGATTCAATTGCCGGCAGCAACAGCCGTTCGTAGCAATCTTCGACAGTCGTAAGCAGCTCGCTATAGAACTCAAACCTTGGATTGAAAGCCAGTTCCGGCTTAATATTCGCCAGGACAAATTCGTCCTCGAGCTGTAGGCCGACTTTAAGCAGGCCTTCCGCCTCACCGCGATTCATTGCCAGTAGTCGGTGCGACGGAACGCGTTTAACCGGCTCCCGATGATCGAAGTACATCTCAAACTTGCTGGCTTCCGCTTGCTTGCCGCGCTTGACCGTCGATGCAATCAGGCCATATTCGCTGGCTTGTTCCAGCAACCACCGTCGCAGCGGCGGATGCTTCGACCATTGCTCGGCCAGGATGTCGCAAGCACCTTGGAGCGCTGCGTCCTCATCGACTACGCCATTTTCCGCATTTACATAAGGCTTGAGTACTGCACTCTTGGAGCGGTTGAGCTGTTCCTGGCGCAGCAGAAGGTCGGCCAGCGGTTGCAATCCGCGCTCACGAGCGGCGGTCGCCCTGGTTCGCCGTTCTGGTTTGAACGGCAGGTACAACGCTTCGAGCAGTTGGCGATCAGAGCACGACTGAATTTGAGCTTGCAGTTCTGGCGTGAGCTGCCCTTGCTCGTGAATGGTCTTCAGGATCGTCGTCTTTCGCTGGGCGAGTTCGCGGGCCTTGGCGAGAGCGTCTTCGATTTGCCGCAATGCGACTTCATCGAGTCCGCGCGTCGCCTCCTTGCGATAGCGGGCGATAAACGGAATCGTGTTCCCCTCGTCGAGCAATCGTACCGCTGCCTGGATTTGCCCAGGACTAACTTTGAGCGCTGCGGCGGTTTCGCGGATCGTCTGATCCAAGTCAAAGCAATCGAATGATTTCTCTTCCATGACACTTCACATTCCTGGGACAAACTGAGTCGCTCCTCAATAGCTTCCCACAGTAAAGCAAGTGAGCAAAGGAGGTTATGCCTTTGTATCTACAAGCCCATGCCGCAGCAAACACTCACCGAAGTTTTTGAGGACATGTTGTAGATCGTGCAGGGCCGCCGCAAGTAGCCCCGCATGCGTCGCATCGGCCACGGCGTGTCGGTCCGAAGCAGGAGGACTCGCCGCTGCAATTGGCGTGGAGCTATGATCGCAATCCGGACACAATATCGGCGCGAGCAGCGGTCCAGGCGGGTGAGATACCGGCCAGGACGCCAGCGATAATCGAAACACAGATTCCTGTTAGCATCAGGTTCGATGTCGCAAGAAAGGGAACAAGCACGCCTTCGGTGCCAATGGCCAAATTGCCGGTTTCGAGGATCGTCGTCGCTAACAGCAGGCCAATCGCGCCGCCCAACGTGCTCAGGATGACGCTTTCGCTGAGTACGAGTTGAAAGATCAGCGGGCCTGAGAATCCCATCGTTTGCAGCACAGCAAACTCTCGCACGCGATCTTGCACGGCCATCAACGTCGTCGTGCCGACGAGCGCGAGAACTAGCCCAACGCAGGCAAACGCCAGGTAGCGCAGGAACCCGATCAGTTCGATCAGATCCCCCAGGGCTGCGAGCTGAAACACGCCCAGGGGGCGAGTGTTGGTTCCCACGTATCCGGCGCGGAAATT
The DNA here is from genome assembly GCA_043744755.1 of Anatilimnocola sp. Lineage (GTDB taxonomy): Bacteria > Planctomycetota > Planctomycetia > Pirellulales > Pirellulaceae > Anatilimnocola. The sequence continues at coordinate 9,845 of JAYTUF010000617.1, read as the reverse complement.
CTCGTCGATAGCCTTAGCGACTTGTTGCAGCGAGGCATCATCGTTGAGAAGAACCTCAATCTGCGTAGCGGTGCCAACGGAGTTGAGGCCGGGGATGCGTTGCAAAAACTCCAAATGCGTGAAGATGAAATTCTCGTCGGCAGCTTTGGTGGACGAACATATTCCGACGATGGTTACCGTGGCGGCACCAATTGAGAAACGCTGCCCCACTTTGAGGCCGCGCCGCGCAGCAATCGCGTTGCCTACGACTGCACCGTCCCGGCGACTTTCAAAGTCTGCCCAGTTGCCGGATAGCAACCTCAGATCCCTGGCAACTCGCAGTTTTTCCGCCGGCATGCCGTGGAAGACCACGACGTCCAGACTCGCGCGGCAGTTGTTCATAAAGACTTTGACTGGGATCGCATCTTTCACTCCGGGCAATTTGAGAATTTGGCGAGCGTAGTCCTCGGGCAATTTGCTCGTGCTCGGACAGAAGCGATTCACTTGGAACACGATCAATCGCTTGTCCGATTCTTGATTTGTGGTCAGTTGATCAAGGCCTTCCTGGACCGAGCTAACGATCGCGAAGACAAAGATCGCGACAGCCGCACCGCTCAGGGTCAGTAAAGTCCTCGCGCGATGCCGCCATAAGTTCTTCAAGACATACGGAAGGTAGCGAATCATGTCTGTGATCCTTCGGGGTCATCAGTACGCACTAGTTCGCCTTTGATCAGGCGGAACTGGCGACTGGCTCGTTCGGCCGCCTTTGCATCGTGCGTCACCATCAAAAAAGTCATCCCCAATTCGGTGTTGAGTTGCTGTAGCAAATCCAGAATCTGCTCGCTCGTCTCGGCATCTAAATCCCCAGTGGGTTCGTCTGCTAAGACGATCGTGGGATTGGCGACAATCGCTCGGGCGATGCCCACGCGCTGTTCCTGGCCGCCGGAGAGTTGGCGAGGGTAATGGTTCGCGCGATCGGTGAGGCCCACCGCCTCCATCGCAATTTCAGCTCTCCGCCGGCGCTCACTTCCGGACAGGCCGTGGAGCAATAGAGGCAGTTCAATGTTCTCGTAAGCGGTAAGCACCGGAATCAAGTTATGCATCTGAAAGATGTAACCGACATGCTGGGCCCGCCAATGAGCAAGTTGTGTGCGGGATAGCCGGCCAATATCGGTTCCCGCGACCACAATTGTGCCCGCTGTCGGTCGGTCAATGCCGGCGATCAGATTCAGCAGCGTGCTCTTTCCGGAACCGCTGGCCCCCATCAGCGAAACGAACTCCTTGGCCTCGATTTCGAGGTTACAGTCCTTCAAAGGCACGATCTCTTGATCGCCCTTGCGGAACCTCTTGGTTACCTGCTCGACTTGTACCAACGCCATTGAGCGCCTCTATAGCCGTTTCATGTTATGGGAACCATTTGAGCCACCGTCATGCGAAGCGGGCTGTGGAGTAGTCGTACCTTCGCCGGTGATTCGTATGCGATCACCTGGGCGCAGCGATTCCGTTCCACTCACAATCAGTCGATCGCCTATTGCCAGCCCTTGCTTAACTTCCCGAAAACCATCCGTTGTTAAACCACCTAGAGTCACCGGCCGCAGCTCGGCAATTCTTCGTTCTTGATTCGCGATCCATACGCGGGTCTCATTCCCTTCCTGCTCAACAAGTTCAGGCGGGATCACCAGCGTTAGCGTCGCTTGAGCGGTCTCCGCTTTGGGCTTCGTCGAAACGGGAGATAGAAAAGTAACTTGCACCAACATGTCCGGCTTCAGCACAGCAGGCGCATCGAGCACGGCGACTTTCATCTGCAGCGTGTTCTTTTGAATGTCGGTGATCGAGGTCGCGGCGATCACTTCACCTTTCAGAGCGCCTTTGACCGCAGGGGTTTCAATCCGAGCTTGTTGGCCCACAAAGACACGCGGCACTTCTTCAAGCCGGACGTCGGCCCGGATTTGCAGCCTTGCCGGATCATACATCGTGATGACCGTGGATGCTTCCGGAGCGGCGGCAGCCGTTTGTCCCATCACCTTGCTGCCGGGCCGGGCGACGAGCGCGAGCACTTTGCCGCCGGTCGGGGCCTTGATGGTCATCCGGCTGAGGTTGAGCTTGGCGACGTCCAGCATGACCGTCGCTTGCATCACTTTGGCTTCGGCCAGTTCCACCGCAGCCAGAGCTTCGTCACGTTGCCGCAGTTCCTCAGTTTTTAGTTCCAATTGACGCTGCAGGGCTTTGACCCGTCGTTCGTTCGCTGCCTGCTCCTGCTCCAGCGTTGCTTGCTGGGCCAACAACTCTCGGTGCGCAGCGCCGGCCACTTGATGTTCGTTTTCTGCCCTAGCCAGCGAGAGCTTTCCCAATACATCGGTGGAATTCTGTCGGCTTTCGAGTTCCTTAGCGGTGAGCGTCAGTTTTGATTGAGCTGCGGCGATCTGGCTTGGCAAACGCGATCGCTCAGTGGCAATGCGGGCAAGCATGGCTTCCGCTTCGGCAAGTTTGGTTTGCAAGTCCAATGGCTCGCGCAAGCGAGTTTCGGCTGCTATCAGTGATGCCTTCCTACTCGACAATTCGGCTTGGCGCGATTTCAATTCCGCAGCGACGTCTTGCAATCTCAATTTCGAGTCCAAGTCGATCAGTTGTGCTACGTCATCCCCCGCTCTTAGCTCCTGCCCTTCGATCACAAGTAGCTTTTCAACAACGCCCTCGGCGAGTGCCGTCACGAGCACAGCCGTCGGACGCGCTTCGACCCAGCCCGCACTTTGGAACAGTGGCGCTTCCGACTGTGCAATTTCCGCCTGCACCGCCATCACCGGCACGACTTTCACAGGTTTGGCGGTGAAGAAGGCTTCGCGAAACGAATAGGCAAGCGTTCCAGCGAAGCCCGCCAGCAAGAGCAGTGGAAGCACGTAACGACTCAACCACTTGCCGCCTGAACCGGCCCCGCGCACGGCACGGTTCACCGTGCCGCGCGGGTTAGCGAGTTCGCGAAGATCTAGTTGCCTGGCCATAAGTCCTACTTCTTCACAAAAATGCCGGAAGCCAGGACGGTGAGGTTGCCAGCTTCATCCCGCTTGGCCTTGCCTTTCACAACGATCGTTTGCAACTCCTTCAGCCCCAGGCCACTTTTCGCGTCGATCGCCAAGGTTTTGCCGGACTCGTCCACGACTTTGATCGAAGCCGTGCTGGCTGGAAGTTGGTTGGTATCGCAGCAATAGTCCCACGGGGTTGGGCATGAATCGCCGGGGCGCTCGCTGCAGGGCACCAACTTTGTATCGACGATGGTGAACGAAGCTCGGCCAGTAACGAACGGAGATTCCGATCCGCCAATCCGCCCGACCAAGGTGACGTCGTCACCGTCCTTCACTTCTTTCTTTGCAACCGCGACGGCCTGTGCGGCTGCCGGTTCCGCCGAAAGCAGGTACTTGGCGGCTTCGGGTGAGGGCGTAACGGCAGTACCCGCATTGTTGGACGAAGTGCAACCAACACAAATGAGGCACAAACCGGTCAACAAAGAAATGTACATTCGAGACATGGGAAACTCCTTTTGGAAAATGAAGATCAAACAGCTTTTAGTGCATCGACAATCGACAAACGCATGGCGCGAATCGCTGGCGGGATGGCACCGATCACCCCGATCAACACGCCTGAAAGCAAACCCGAAATTACTGCTACGTGGTCCACTCGTAGTTGAAACGCGCTCATCGTGAAGCGAATCGCGAAACCGTTGACTACAAGCAGGGCCAGTGCTGTCGCGAGCAATGCGGCGCAACTTGCAAGTAAGACCGCTTCTTGAACAATGCTCAGCGCGATGGCCCGACGGACGAAACCGATGGTTTGCAGCGCGGCAATTTCACGCACCCTCCCGACCACTGCGCCGTACATCGTGTTGAGTCCCGCGAAGACTCCCGCGCCGGCGATCAGACCAACGATGATCCAGGACACCATTCGCACGGGACCATAGTGTTTCTGCAAAGAGGAGTAATAGGTAACCTCCGGTGTCGCTTGCCATTCCAGGTCCAGACGCTCCTTGCAGAACTCGTCAATGGACGGCAAGTCCTGCGGAGTCTGCATCTTCACGGCGACGATCGTGACGTCTTGACGCTTGGTGGCGAGTTGGATGTCTTCGAGGCGACACCAGATTTCGGACTCCAACGACGAACCACCCGCGGAAAACACGCCAGCGATGTGCCAGGATCTGTCTTCCAGTATGATCGTGTTGCCGACGGCGACATCCGATTTGTGAGCGCCGAGTTTCGTTGCCGCAAGCCGACCGACCAAGACTTCATTGCCCTTTGGCCAGGTTCCTGCCGTCAACTGAAACTGAGAACGAACGAGCGTGACCGATGGCGTCACTCCTCTCACCAACCCCATCGACGCCTCAGCATCGGCAGAAAGCCTGACCTCCGTACCCATGTACAACTCGGGAGAGACGTAGGCTTGGCCCAATCGCGACTCAATACCCTGGACACTGGCGCGCAACAGGCCGCTGGAATTGCCGGGCATGGTCGAGCCTTCGAGATTCTCGGAAGCGCCAAGTGAGTGTACGAGGATGACGCTCGGGTCACCGCTGACAGTTAGTGAGGCATCGAGCCCGCGAATGAACGAGACCATTACGATCACCAAGAATACGACGACAGCCAGCGCCCCCAGCGTCAGCAGGCTGCGAGCCGGACGGCGAAAGAGATTTCGGACGCCGTAGTCCCAGGGAAGTGGCCGAAACAAGAACATGCGAGCATTCGAGCAAGAAGGATTGTGCGACTAATTGCTCATTCATGCGCAGCAGAGCGCGACAGATGAGCACGGCAAAACCGTGTTTATATCTGCCACGATTGGAAACGCGCGCAGCACTGCAGGACTGTCAGCGACGGAGGGTGCGGCTCGACTCCAAAATCAACCAGGATGCACCCGCGAACTTCGGTCGGCACCGAGACTTTGGTTTGCACCAGAACGGATAGGGGAGGTTCCTGGACAATCGTGCTGCTTGCTGGGGCGATGGATGCTGTCTGGAATATGCATCGGCAGGCGCATTGCTCGCAGCCCGGAAACCCATCCACAAGCTGGCCTTCCTGTAGCCCTGGCGCAGGACAGCAGCAGCACTTTGGTTTGGTGGCTGGCCTTTGGTGTGCAGACACCGGCTGACACAAACCTGCCGGACCCCAGGAGATGTTGCAGCAGCAGCGCACTTCGGGCGCAATGATCGTCGCGATCAACAAACCGCAAACCAAGCGGCTGGGCCACGCCCGTAGCAACTGCAAGAACATGAATTCCCCTTCCACCCAAATCCTAACTCGCTCCGGCGCTGGTCGCAACTTAACGCGGCAAGATAGACAGGCGCGCGTGAAAGTGTCGATTGTGTCGATTATTCCATGCCAGCTGCCGATGAAGAATGAAGCGTACCACTCCGCGAGCATGGCTAATGCCCCATTTTGCGCAATCTACCCGCGAAAACTATCGTCCCGCCGGACGGGGAGTTGCTTGCGCGCTTCGACTCGGTGTTTGTGCAGCTCTGATTTTCGTGTGGTTGGTCCGACCCGGGCTAGGGCAATTTGCTCCTCCCGAAGTGCTATCAGCGCCGCCGCCACCAGCTCGCCCTGGCCCCAACGTCACGACGTTGCTCGATTTTCAAAGCCTTGCCGAAGCACAGAGCCCGAATCTACAACGTGCTGCAGCCGAGATCCAAGTTCAACGTGGCCGCGCTCTGCAAGCGGGACTGTATCGAAATCCGGAACTGCAAGGCGGTTCGCCTCAGTGGGGTGGCAGGGACAGTCAGTATTACGGGATGCTGTCCCAGGAGATCGTCACCGCCCGCAAGTTGCAACTTGATCGGTCGGCTGTCTCCCGCGAGGTTCAGATCGCAGAACTGAATTTCATGCGGGCGCGCTACGATCTGTTGACGCAGGTCCGACAAACCTTCTACGCCACGCTTGCGGCCCAGCAACGCCTGCACTCCTACGAGGGGTTACTCGCAGTCGTGCGGCGATCGACGAAGGCCTCGCAAACGCTCGAAAAAAGCGGCGAGATAGGACGCGGTGATACACTGCTCCTCGAACTAGAACAGGAACGGGCCGAGTTCGGGCGCGATAATGCAGCCACTGCCTACCAGGCGTGGCGCCGGCAATTGGCTGCGGTCGTCGGCGCACCCGATCTCCCCATTGATCGGCTTCAAGGCAACTTATTAGCCACGTTGCCGAACTATCCGTATCAACTGACCCAAGCCGGCGTCTTGGTTCAAAACTCTCAAGTGCAGGCTGCCGAAGTCGAAGTGCAGCGCAATCAAGTTCTGCTACGGCGCGCGAACGTGGAGCCAATTCCCAATGTGACCGTTGGCGCAGGTTACATGTACCAGGTGAGCGAACCGCACAACCAAGGAATGTTGCAGATCATTGTCCCATTGCCAATCTGGAACAAGAACCAAGGTCAAATTCATGCGGCGCATGCCGGTGTCACGAGAGCAACCTATGCCGCCGAGCAGACCCGCTTGGACCTCACAAAGCAATTAGCCGCAGCGACGGGACGCTTTGAGATGGCCACTCAACAAACGGTTCGCTATGAAAAGGCGATCCTGCCGAAGGCTCAGGAAAGCGTGCGGCTCACACAACGTGCCTTCGAGCAGGGGCAATTCGATTTCCTACGAGTCTTGCAAACCCAACGGGCGTTCATCGAGAGCGAGTTGAACTACCTCACTGCCCAAGAATCTCGTTGGATGTCCGCCGCTGAAATTGCCGGCTTGCTGCAAGAAGAGGAATTTCCCCGCAACGAGAAGTGACGAATCCGCTGCCCAGATTACCGACTCAGACACAATCGCACGATCAGCCAAACCGACCTTCAATACCTCGACTCTCTCACGTAGGCCCACTTCAGCGAGCTTGGTGTTGATTCTGCTGATTGGCTTGTAGGAAACCTGCCTGTCGCCATCACGTCACTCGAAAGCACCCTTATTAGGGCAATGATATACTTGACTCACTGTTGACGGTAGGCCCTCGGTGTGGGTATGATGCGGCCCCATGCCGTTTGTCACCATCTACCTGAAACCCGAATTTCCGTCGCTTCTGCCGCTTGGGCGACGGGTAATGTCGCTTGATGAAATACGACAGCTTTGCGTTGATCCATTTCCGCTCTCGCTGACACGGGAAGGAATCATGTGCGGACTGGAATTCGTCGCTTCCATTTTGCAGAGCGAACGGGTTGTTGGCGATCTGTGGATTGATGGCAGTTTTCTCACAGAAAAGATCAACCCAGACGATGCCGATATTGTCCTGTATATGCAGAGCGCGTTTACGGAAACCATGACGATGGCACAGCAAACCACCGTCGATTGGCTTTGCAACGTCGCTGAAGTCCACAGCGTTGCTCGCTGTCATTGCTTCGCTATCACCCGCTGGCCCGAGGGACACCCCGAACACGAATTGGGCGAATACAGCTACGCCTACTGGCTCAAGCAGTGGGGCTTTCCGCGAGGTGTCGATCTTCCGCCATCATCGCGTGCGGAATTAACAAGCGAGCCTAAGGGCATCGCGGTGCTACAATTGCGATAGAGCTATGAACGCAGTCATTGAATTACAGGGGATGCTTTTAGAAACGCAGGACCTCCTTGCGCACTTAGAGCAAGCGGTTCAAAAGAACCCGCATTCAATCGGCCTTCGCATCAACAGTCAGTCGGCCGCAAAGCGCTTTCAGGAACTCGAAGGCGAGTTTCAGCGAATTGCCGCCGAATCCTCCATCGACGTTTGCCGGTATCGACTCTTTGGCGTATCGCACGATACGAAAATCTCGGTCCTTGCCTTGACCGACACGCTTCGTGAATTTCAAAAACTGTTTTCGACAGCATACGGAGCGATCAAGCACGGTCCGCGCAGTAAGCCGGTAGACGCCGACATCGCGAAAGAAACGTCCCTGAACTTTGGATATTCGTTCGCGGGATCGGTTGGTGTCGTTATGACCCTTGAAAATCGTAAATTGCTCGTTGAGTCGAGTCTGGATGCGGCGATGCAGGGGGTTTTTGACATTGCAAAGGCTCGCACGGAACAGGAAGTCGTGAAGGCCAGCGCAACGCTTGGCGGTCCAACCGTCCGTGCGCTTTACAACTGGGTCACGGATCATCTATCGCACAATCTAGGCGTTGATGTGCAATGGGTGCGCGGCCCTGTGGTCAAAGGCTCACTGACACTGCAAGTGCCTGAGCTAAAGCAGCTCGCCACTGTGCTTCAAGCGGCATCGGAACCCGTCGATGATGAGGTTGTGTTTGACGGCACGGTGGAAGGGTGCGAACACCGTTCCTCTCTCCGCTTCCATTTTCTGACGGATGACGGCACGGAGATTAAATGCCCATATAAAGCGGGAGTTATTTCGAAAGAAAACCCATTAAAAAGCCCAGCGCGGTACCGTGCAACATTCAAAAAGAAAGCCAAGAAAATCATCGCTACTAACCAGGATGTTGACGCGTCTTACCTGCTTATCAAGCTTCAGGAGCTTTCGTAGCCCTGTCACTTGCTCCGCCGACTCTTGGCGTCATCGTAAAGCTTCACTTTCTTGTCTAGTTCCTTCTTGGGAACCGCCACCAGCTTCTTAGTCAATTCCTCGAAGGCTTCGTACTGCGGTGGTTTTTCCTTTGGCTTCTCAGGTTGCTTTGCCATTGTCAGATTCTCCGATCAGGTTGGCGTACTCCAAACGCTTGCCGACAACGGATTGTACCACTTGCAGAAATCGGCCCGAGTCGCCGGTAGAGCGATTGTTGAACTGGAACGCTTGCTCATCCAAGTAGCGGAACAAGTGAAACGGCTGAACCGAAATGTACGTCCCCTTGAGCGCCCGCTTGAGCAGCGACCAGAAGTTCTCCAATCCATTGGTATGCACGTTGTCCTTGACGTAGCACTCGGCGTGGTCAACCACTTTGTGAACGTAGTCGGCATCCAGTCCGCTGTACGACTTCAGCGCATCCGTGTGGAGTTCTGAGCCGCGATAGACATTCATACCGACCATCGATTGCAGTGGCCCGGTGCGAGTTGACGCAACGTGCTTGAGGCGAACCTTTGACTTACCCTTCTCTGTGTTGCGTTCCAATAGGCCCATCACGACAGCCTTGCCCATGTGGCCACTGCCTTTCACCTTGCGCTTGCCAACGTGCATATTGCGAGCCTTGCCGCCGATAAAAGTTTCGTCAGCTTCGCAAGTTCCTTTCATGAAACCCGCAGCGCCCGTTTGCATCGCCAACCGAATACGGTGAAGCATGTGCCAGGCTGTCTTTTGAGTGACGCCTAGCGAACGGCCAAGTTCATGGGAGCTAACGCCGTTCTTGCAATTAGCAATCAGCCAAACAGCCGGAAGCCACTTGTCCATTCCAAGCGGGGAGTCCTCGAAAATGGTGCCGACTTTGATCGAAAATTGCTTCTTGCACTCGCCCTTGCATTTCCACATGCGGCGAGTGGCAATTGTTCCAACGTTTTCGCAGCCGCAGCGGGGGCACTTAATAATGCCATCGGGCCAGCGAAGATTTACCATGAAGTCGTGGCAAGTCTGGGCATCAGAGAAATGGCGGATGGCTTCGATCAGCGTGGTCGGCAGTGTCGTGGTGTTGCTCATGCCTGAATTTTAGCAACCGGAGGTCAGTGAGTCAAGTATATCATTGCCCTTATTAGCGGCATCCGCTTGTTCACCGAAGTTACTCCATATAGCTTTTTGAGAAGGCCGTCCTCAGGGAGATACTCCAGGACGACAACGCTTGCGTTGCGCTTAGTTCCGTCACCTATGCGCTCAACCGCTACAAATCGGCTAGCGCGGGGCTCAAACTCAGGGGCACTCGCTCGCAGCACGGCTGAGGCTGGCGAGAAAGGTGAAAATTTTGCCCGGCGCGGACCAGACTTGTCCGGGGTGGATCG